>JALQUR010000382.1 GCA_023260695.1 Planctomycetaceae bacterium | reverse complement strand
CGCAAATGAACAATGTTGTCGCGAAAATCATGATTGTTCTGCAGTTGGTTTTCAGCATCTGCTTCATGTGTTTTGCCGGGGCAGTCTATTCGTTC
This sequence comes from Planctomycetaceae bacterium, assembly GCA_023260695.1. Taxonomy (GTDB): domain Bacteria; phylum Planctomycetota; class Planctomycetia; order Planctomycetales; family Planctomycetaceae; genus SXXK01. Next base: position 3,761 of record JALQUR010000382.1, on the reverse strand, counting down.
CAGAAGGGCTGGAGAGACAAAGCCGGTGCTGCTCAACAGCAGCTCTCGGAGCGGGAAGCGGATTACAAACGTGTCAGCGAAGAGAAAACGGATCTGGAAAAGGAGCTGCGCAAGCAGATTGCTGACAGGACGACTGACTTTGAGGTTGCTCAGTCACAAGTGCAGACACTGCGGGACAGCCTCGCCAGCGAAGAACGTAAACTTGCCGCCACTGAACAGGAGCGCGACAAACATCGCTCCGACCTGCTTGTAGCACAGTCAGAAGCAGATGCCCGAGTTCTCGAAGCAAACACTCTTCGCAAGGACGTCGAGACGCTGCGAAATCAGCTCAACGAGGGAATCGCTCAACGTCGTGAACTGGACGGAGCAAAACTTGAGCTGCAGAGTGAGCTTGAGGAGCGGACAGAGCGGGAAGAATATCTGCACTCCGAAATCGCTCGCCTTCGAGACCTGTGCCGGCTCAACAAAGTCGATCCCGAAGAGACGTTCGTGGGCATTGTCCCTGCCGCAATCGAAAAGGTGGACGGTGTTGTACGGCAGTCGAAGAAGAACACATCCCGAACCGTAGAGCTGGTTGAGATTTCAGTCGGCACTGATGACGGAATCGGCGAGAAAATGAAGCTGATTGTCTATCGAGGCCGTCGCTTCATCTGCGAGATTGAAATCACTGATGTCTATCCGGACATGGCCGTCGGACGTGTCCTCGAGGAAACTCGTAACGGTTCCATTGAAAGAGGGGACAATGTCACAACAAAACTCTGACCCGACAATCTACGATGGGCTCATGTTCGTTTCACTCGGAGCGGTGATTACAGGAATCATCTTTCTCGTACTGACTCTGAATGAATACGGCTGGTCGTCCGCAGGATGATTCTCTGATCGCATGTCCGCGTGTCGCCTCGGTGCACACGGACGCTGCAGTCCCAGGGAAGCCCGCATCAACCGCTTGAACGGCCTTCGTGACCGCGAATGCATTGTGCTGTTCGTCATCTCGCCGGTCTGCTGCAACACAGAATCTCTGGTTCTGCACGCGCGATCAACTTGAAACGCAGTGCCCTCACTGCGGAGATTCTTGTGTTTGCGCTGTGAAATCAACTGTCAGCACTGAGGCTGAAGCAGCAGACGAACGCTGAAGCAGACGAACGCTGAAGCACACGAACGCTGAAGCTGCAGACAATTCTGGCTTCTGTCGAACTTCCACTCCGTTCAGGCCTGCCTTTCCAGTGTTCGCTGCAGTGTCGCCTGCGGTGTCGTCTGCTGCTGACCACGCGTTGTGCTTTTCGAAAACTGGCGTATGCCTGCCTGCTGACAATTGCTGCAGGTCAAACTGTCTGAGCCAACGATTGTCTGAGCCAACGCAGCGTTGATGACACCACCTGCAGATTATTTGCTTCGCTGCAGAATGAAGCCGTTTTCGATCGGCACAACCTCCAGCAGCACCTGCTGCAGTCGTGCACAAAGTCGGGTGCGATAACGCTCGAGACTGCGTCGATTGATGCTGCGATCCACGTCTTCAAAACTCTGATTCGACAGCCGATGCCCCCGCGCACGCCAGAATGCCAGAAACATCGGTACTGCCACCGTTCCACGCAGGCGAGTACTGCCGTCCAGATCCGTCCGAATGATCAATTCGTCGCCTTCCACTTCAATTTCTGCCCCCAGCACGTCGCTTCTCAGCACGGTATGACTCTGCCGCTCCTGGAATCCACACCAGCGCGAGAAACTGCTCAGATTCAGCTGCAGTTCATGGATCAGTTCACAGGCGATGTCCACAAACGGCTCTGTGTCTGATTCAGCCTGAAGCTGTTCACAGACTTCCAGCAGCAGACGACAGTCCAGCACTGTCTCGCTGCTCAGCCGCCGATATTCGTTGACAGCACCAGTCAGATGCAGCACTGGCGCCAGCACATTCTGCGTTTCTGCAATCGTGTAGCGAAACACACGACGACGTCCGGCACGTTGCTCCGAACCGGAATCCTTCAGTCGCCGGTCAAACTCACGCAGTACTTCGTTCAGTTGCGTCGGATCCTCAGCCCAGATCCCGGCCTGCAGCCGTCGATCCTGTTTTGATGACATCTGTTACACCATTCTGTTCCGTCGGCCTCCCGCCGACCCGGAGAATTTCGTCGATCTGCGGAATTCCGGTTCCGCCGGACTCAGGACCGCAGCAGTTCGGAAACCACATTGCCATGCACATCAGTCAGACGAAAATCACGACCCTGAAATCGGTAAGTCAGCTGCTCATGCTGAATTCCCAGAGTGTGCAGAATCGTGGCATTCAGATCGTGAATGTGCACCGGATTCTCAACGGCATTATAGCTGAAATCATCCGTCTCGCCGTACACCTGACCACCCCGGATGCCACCGCCTGCCAGCCACATCACAAAATTTCGGGGATGATGATCGCGACCGTAATTTTCCGCAGTGAGTGTTCCCTGACTGTAGACAGTGCGGCCAAATTCTCCCCCCCAGATCACCAGCGTGTCATCCAGCATACCGCGCTGCTTCAGGTCCCTGACGAGAGCTGCACTGGCGCGATCGCTGACCGGAGCCAGTTGACGAATGGACCCCGGCAGCCCTCCATGATGATCCCAGCCACGCAGAAAGACCTGCGTGAAGGGGACCCCGCGTTCCGCCAGACGTCGTGCCAGCAGACAGTTGTAGGCAAATGTGCCCGGCTCACGAACTTCCGGCCCGTACATCTCAAGAACACTCTCCGGCTCGTCGGAGATATCCGTTAATTCCGGAACTGATGTCTGCATTCGGAAAGCCATTTCATACTGTGCAATCCGCGAAGCAATCTCCGGATCACCCACTGTCTGCAGACGCTGCTGATTCAATGCAGCCAGTCCATCCAGCATGGTCCGGCGAGTGCTTCCGTCAACGCCATCCGGATTTGACAGATAAAGCACAGGGTCACCGTTGGACCGTAGAGATACACCGGCATGCCGTGTGGGCAGAAATCCACTGCCCCAGAGCCTGGAAAACAATGCCTGAGTCTGAGCACCTCCGGGGATACGGGAATGCAGCACGACAAATGCCGGCAAATCCTTTGCCGGACTTCCCAGGCCATACGAAAGCCAGGCCCCCATACTGGGACGTCCCGGAAGCTGACTGCCGGTCTGGATGTAGGTAATTGCCGGATCATGGTTGATTGCTTCCGTGTGCATCGTCTTGACGATACACAGGTCGTCGACAATGTTGCCGATCTCCGGCAGCAGATCACTGACCCACGCCCCCTGTTCGCCCCGTCGGGAAAAACTGAAAACCGAGGGAGCACACGGAAGCCGACTCTGCCCCGAAGTCATTGTCGTGATGCGTTGACCGTTACGCACACTCTCCGGCAGATCCTTGTCGAAATATTCAGCCAGCTGCGGCTTGTAATCAAACAGATCAAGCTGTGATGGTCCATCTGCCATGAACAGCCAGATGACCCGTTTCGCTGACGAGGAGTGATGCAGCGTCGGCAGCGCCGGAGCATCTGCGGACTGTGCAGCGGCACTGTCCGTCTGCAGCAGCGAAGCCAGTGCCGCCGTACCGATCCCCGCTCCACTGCGTTCAAAAAAGAACCGTCGAGTTTCACGCAATGGGTTCAGGCCGGAAGGCATCGGGCTCATCATTCGCGCCTTGATGAATTCGTTGGGAAACGGGCTTTGACGAATGGTCGCAGCCCTGACAAGACACACCAGCAAAATACAGTGACCAGCACATTACAGTGGCCAGCAGACCACAGTGACCAGCACATTACAGTGGCCAGCAGA
>JALQUR010000365.1 GCA_023260695.1 Planctomycetaceae bacterium | reverse complement strand
GGCAAAGTACTGCCCGTTGGGCGCGAACGCCAGGTCAGTCACAGGGGCTGTGTGCGCAGCAATCGCTCGCTCTTCTCGCCCTTCGTTAAGGATCCACTGGCGGACCTTGCCGTCATTGCCGCCACTGAACGCTCGCGCTCCGTCTGTGGACATGGCCAGCGCCGGCTGCGGCTGGGCTTCGCAGTCAAGGGCACGCAGAAATGACGGTGCGGCCACAGAAATATTATTGTCGGCACCAATGCAGGCCAGCAGGTTTCCTTCCGGTCCTGTCCAGGCTGCGCCGGTCATTGCGCGAGCAAAGTCAATCCGTTCCACCTGCCGCCCCGTCGCCGCCGCATGAATGCGAACCGCATTGGTGCCATCGGCAATCGCCACCAGCGTACCGTCTCGGTTGAGTGAAACGTGAGCTGCGGGACGCGGCTGCGCTGTGTCTGCGGTTTTGCCCTGGGCCGGATCGGCCAGCGGCCAGAGCAGCGTCCTGCCCTCAGCAATCGCAGCCAGCAACTGCTTTCCTTCACGATCAGCGCTGATCAGCGTCTTTCCCTGTGCCGGCAGTGCGATCGGCGGCAGTGCTTCCGCAGCCGTATTCCAGCGATACACCTTGCTGGCGTTTGCTGTCACCGCCGCAATGCCCGGCGGGTCCGTGGTGATCGCCAGCTGACTGATGGCAGCGTCGGCACCCTGATAAAGACGATTCACGGAGGGGACAAACAGACTCATCGCGGGGATGTTCCCGGCCGTAATCGCTCGCGTGCCGTCGGCGTTCAGACACACCGCTGTCGTCACCGTCGCTTCGATGGAGAAATGCTGCAGTACTGACAGAGTATCGGTGGTCAGCAATGCCGACAGACCTTTGTCCAGCCCGACAAGCAGACGCGCACCGTCGCGGCTGAGCGCAACTGAACGTGCGGGGCCGGAGAGTTTTGCTGTCCGTGGTGCTGCAGCGGGGTTCTGCAGGTCCCAGAATGCGACCGAACCGTCATCGCTGCAGCTGGCCAGACGATTTCCGTCGCCGCTGATGCACAGATCTGTCAGGTTACCAGTGCGTCCGCCGAGCGCACCCACAGGAGCTTCTGCGGCAAGCTTCCCTTCAGCAACATTCCATGTGCGGATCGGCCCGCCTCCGGCAGACGTATACAGCGTCGCACCATTGGCACTGATGCGAATTTTCGAGACGCCTGCATCCGGGAGCTGCACTGCCTGCACTGGTGCAGTGTCTTCCGGGCTTTCTTCACCCGGGGCCGGCAACGCCCACACTTTCAGGGACTGCGTGGAATCGACCGAGGCGAGGCTGTTGTTTCCCCCAAGGAATGCAAGCCCGGTCACGTTGCCGCCAGCGGCAGTACGTCGATGCCGCAGCGACCCGTCAGCCGTAGCCCAGACGCAGATCCGACCGCCATCTCCCGCGGCCGCCACAAAGCTGCCATCCGGGCTGAAACAGACGCTGCGAACAACGACGTCCAGTCCGGCAAAATTGCGAACTGCCTGACCATTGCCGTAATTCCAGAGCCGAACGGTCTTGTCTTCGGAGCCGCTCAGCACCAGGCTGGAATCGGGGCTGACGGCCAGCGCATATGTGGTGGACGCGTGCCCGGCAATCGGCTGAGGTGCAGTAATCGGCAGCTGCCAGCGACGAATCAGCCCGTCACTGTCAGCACTCAGCATCGCCGTGTTGTCCCGTTCATAGCCAAGTGCCTGAACCTGTCCGGGATGTCCGATGATGGCCGCTTCCTGCTGAGCATTGCCTGCATTCCACAGCCGAATCAGGCCGGTGTCGGACGCGCTGGCAATCTGAGCATCATCGAAGCGAACTGCCAGCGCTGAAATTTTCGCGGTGTGTCCCTGCAGGGCTCGCTGAGCCTGCCCGTTGGCTGCCCAGATGCGAATGGTGAGGTCCGGACTGGCAGTGGCAAACCACTGTCCATTGTTCGCTGATACAACGTGGGTCGGTGGCTGTGTGTGTCCCGGAGTATCGATCGTGGCCACCGGAAGTTTCCAGAGCCGGACCAGTCCGTCTTCGCCGGATGTGAGCAACTGCTGGTTGCCTGGATGAAACAGGACCCGATTGAGCGCACCCGTGTACCCGGCCAGAACGCCCTGCGGAGCACCGTCGGCCAGATTGAGCACTCGCAGCACCGACTGGTCGTCGATTGTAGCCAGCAGTTGTCCGGCCGGCTGCAACGCCATTTCCCTGATCACGCGTGGCTGCTTCGCCAGTTCCCGACTCACCACGCCGTTGTTGACGTCGTACAGCCGCAGCGTCCCGTCTGCAGCAGCCGCAAGTGCCGTCGGCTGATTGGATGTCACCACAAACGAAGTGATGGCTGCAGTGGCGGGAGCAAGCGTCCGCTGCGGCGGAGCGGGAAGCTGCCAGACTCGGATGATGCCGTCGTTGCTGGTGGAATACAGCTGCTGGTTGTTGGAGCTGAATCCGAGCCCCACCACACTTTCACTGCTGCCCTGCAGTTCACCCTGATTGCCCAGCAGCAGAGGGCTGCCGAAAATAATTCTGCCGCTGCTGTCACTGGTTGCGAACAACTGATCGTCGGTTCGCCATGCGGAAGCGGTCGCGGGTGCTGTGTGCACGGACCGTGGAACGGGCTGGTCCGGACTCTGCACACCGGCGGCCGTCAGTAAGGAAAGTCGATCGCGGAGAGTGAACTTGCCTGTGCTGTCGCTCGAGAGCATCCAGCGGCCCGTCGGACTGATACTGACACCCTGCGGAATCCCCATGTGCCCGGCGAATTCCAGCATCGGTTTCGTCTGCGGAACCTCCCACAGACGCACCGTGTTGTCCTGTGCACCGGAAGCAATCAACAGGCCCCGTGGGTCAGCTCCAACACTGTAGACGGGACCGGTGTGGCCTTCGTACTGGCGGATCTCTGTTCCATCCGTCACGTTCCAGAACCGAATCGTCTGGTCAAAGCTGACGGTCACGGCATAGTTGGAACGGACCGTATAATCGCCCATCACGACGTCAGAAAGATGCCCCTGCAGTTCCAGTGCAGGCTGAGCTTCCTGCTGAGCTGCCGCCGGAATGCTGCTGCCCAGTACCGCTGCGAGTACCAGAGCGATGCCACGCAACGCCGAGAAATGACAGATCGGTTCGCGATGAGATAGCGAGAGTAGCCGCATGGTTTCTGTCATCGATGCCCGCTCCTGCTGTCCTGCTCTGCCTGGTATGGAGTCTGGTCTCCGGCAGCCATGAACAACGAGTCCGAAACGAAAATCGCCCAGGGAAGTTCGAAATCACACAGATCTTACACAGAATCATCACCGGCTGGACGTGCAGCCAGTATCTCTTGACAACGGAACCGCTCTGCCGTTGCCGACAGTTGCGAATCCGGCGGCTGCGGCACCGCAGGTTCACCGGACCGCAGAGCACGGTTCGTCTGTGATATTTCAGTTATTGATATGCTCCATCGCAATGCAATTGCGACGCGAGATGTTCAGGCAGGACACCATGCGGAGCAGCAGCGACGCAAACTGGTCGCACTGGTTTCCCATGGGGAGGGTCGATTTGGCAGGCTTTAATGAAAAGATGCTAGCACGCCGGCCCGGCAAGGGGAAGTGAATCTGTGCCGTTCAGGTCTTCAGGGAGGCTGCACAGCTCACATCAGGGGCGGTTGATACGAAAGGTCACCAGCACCGGGCAATGGTCCGATGCCAGCGGTTCTTCGATCACGCGGCAGGAGACGCAGGCAAGCTGTTCACCTCGCCAGAACACATAATCAATCCGCGAGCGGGGCGCCGTCGAAGGAGCTGATGGGGCCCGAGGATCATCAATTGCATGCTGCCAGCAACGCTCCAGAATCTGAATCGGCGCAGAACCCGGCACTGCATTCATGTCGCCGGCCAGGATCGTCAGCACGTCAGATTCGCCAAAGTGCCGATTGATGGCCTCCGCCTCGGCAACACGGTCCGCTTCGACGTTGTGCTGAAAGTGCGTGCTGATCAGGCGGAAGGAACCCAGTTGCGGATGCTTCAATGTGCAGCAGATGGCGGCGCGAGGATACGTGGTCTGCTCGGGAGTGCTTTCGGTGTAGGGCAAGGGCTGGATCAGCACATCCTCAAACGGAAACACGGACATCACCGCGTTGCCAAACAGTCCGCCCTCGTAGTGCTGAGTCGGACCGAAGCGAACCGGGATGCCAGTAAGTCGTGAGAGCTCCTGCGCTTCGTGAATCCGCTCCGAACGCTTGACTCCCACATCCACTTCCTGCAACGCCACCAGATGCGGTCGAGCTGCTTTGATGACTGCTGCCAGACGCGGGATGTCGTATTTCCCGTCGGTGCCCTGCCCGTAATGAATGTTGTAGCAGAGCACTCGAATCTCTGCGTCGTCGCTCGCGGCCGGCTCGTCCCCGGCATTCGCGGGAATGGACAGTGACCACAGCAGCAATACTGTCAGACTGCAGATCGTGTGTCGTGACATGAAATGACCCTCTCGGAGTTCGAGCTGAAATTGGTGTGTTGAGTTTCTGCGGATGTGCGATACGAGACACACTTCGCTACGATCAGTGAACAATCGGGGCTGCAGCATTCTCGGAATGTCCGCGGCCTGCAGAGCTGATGCCGGAGCAGCGCAACGCCCCGAATGTTCAGCTTGCCGATGGAAATCCCAGCTGAATTGCTGCCCTGCGTCAATCCTGGCAGCAGTTGCGGACCCAGGCAGCCCCTTGTTGGCAGCAGCACTTTCCAGGAGTCAATTCATGTCCGCTGGTCTTCGGTTCCACTTGTCTCTGCTGCTGGCTGTGGTTGCTGCTGTGCCCGGGCGTGCCGCCGCACCGTCGGTGGCTCCGCGCCCGAATGTGCTGCTCATCATCGTTGATGATCTGAACGACTGGATCGGGTGCATGGGCGGGCACCCGCAGACCCTGACTCCGAATCTGGACCGATTCGCGGCGGCGTCACAGCTGTTTACCAACGCGCACTGTGCGGCGCCCTCCTGCAACCCCTCCCGCACGGCCATCTTCACCGGCTTGTCCCCCCACAAATCGGGACTGTATGACAATCGTCAGAGGATGCGGGATGTGCTGCCCGAACGAACTCTGCTGCCGAAATGGTTTTCTCAGCACGGTTATCATGCCGCTGGTTCCGGTAAGCTGCTGCATTACTTCATCGACGCGGGATCATGGGACGAATACTTTCCGCCGGCTGCGGGGGAAGACCCGTTCCCACGCACACTCTATCCGGAACAACGTCCGGTAAGTCTGCCTGTGGGCGGACCGTGGCAGTACGTCGAAACGGACTGGGCGGCGATGCAGGCCACGGACGAAGAGTTTGGCGGCGACTATCTTGTCTCCGGCTGGATTGCAGAACAGCTGCAGCAGGAACGCGAGCAGCCCTTCTTTCTGGCCTGCGGAATTTACCGACCGCACGAACCCTGGTTCGTCCCGGAAAAATACTTTGAGCCGTTTCCGCTACAGGACATTCAGTTGCCTCCGGGATATCGGGAAGATGACCTGGATGATCTGCCGCCGGCCGGTCAACGCATCGGTCCCAACAGATACTTCGCCCACATCCAGCAGCAAGGGCAATGGAAGCAGGGAATTCAGGGTTATCTGGCGTCGATCCACTTTGCTGATGCAATGCTCGGCCGAGTCTTTTCCGCGCTGCAGAACAGCCCGCACGCCGACAACACGATCGTACTGCTGTGCAGTGATCACGGCTGGCATCTGGGCGAAAAACAACACTGGCAGAAATACACGCCGTGGCGCGCGTGTACTCGAGTGCCTCTGCTGCTGCACGTGCCGCAGGGCGTGGCCGCTCTGCCGCAGGGAACGCGACCGGGAAGCACCTGTGATCGTGCCGTGAGTCTGGTGAGCATCTTTCGCACGCTGACCGCATTAAGCGGTCTGCCCTGCCCCGACGATACCGACGGACACGATCTGACGCCGCTGCTGGCCGATCCGGAAGCCGCATGGGACCACCCCGCAATTACTTTTCTGGGGGAACCTGGAAGCTACGGTCTGAGCCATGAGAGTGAACGACTGGTGCATTACGCTGGTGGCGATGAGGAATACTATCGCATTGATCAGGACCGCTATGAATGGACCAATCTGGCGACGGATCCGCTGTACGCCCCACGCATGGCCACGCTGCGTTCGCTGGCGCCGGCAGAGTTTGCTGACAAACCTGAGGTGCGATTCGAATCACTCCCGCAACTGGCATGGCATGCTGCCGACTCTAAGCCAGCTCCGGCGTCGATCCCGGACGGCAATCCGTTCCAGGTCGTGTTTGCCAATCAGCGGGAACATTCAGTGCAGCTTTTCTGGATGGATCGGGAAGGAAATCCAAAGGCTTATGGTCTGATTGGTCCCGGAGAGCGGAAGTCGCAGCAGACCCGTCCCGGAGCAGTCTGGATGATCGCTGATGAGACCGGCACGCCACTGGGATGGTTTCGAGTCGGCGACCGCGGTGCGCGAGCTGTGCTCCCCGCAGAGTAATCCGCGTCCCGGCAGGCGTCCCGGGCAGGCGTCCCGCCTGCACCTGGTCCGCCGCATTCGCGGCGTGTGTGAATGCTTCGTCTCGGTGGACGAAGGGCGCGCGGATCCGCAGGGCATGCTGCTGCGTGCCGGCATTTCCGCTGATCTGCCTACACCGGTCATTCCCGAGAAAGCGGGAATTCAGTGGATTGCGGGGCGTGCGTTTTTTCCGGCGGTCCTGCTGAAACGTGATTGATCGTGCTGGGGATCCTTGTTGTAGGCCGGCAGGCGTCCCGCCTGCACCTGGTCCGCCGCATTTGCGGCATGTGTGAATGCTTCTTCTCGCTGGACGAAGGGCGCGCGGATCCGCAGGGCATGCTGCTGCCTGCCAGCATTCTTCCCAACTGATCGAGTGGCACGGGCAGGTGTCACCCTGCCCAGCTGTATTCAGCCGCAACTCCCAGGGGCAGTCCCAGCCCCCACCAGACCATGAGCAGCACCGTCCACGTGAGGAGGAATGCCAACGAGTAGGGCAGCATGAGTGATATCATTGTGCCGATGCCCGTGTTTTTCACGTACTTCTGAGCAAACGCGACCACGAGCGGGAAGTACGGCATCAGTGGCGTCACGATGTTGGTGCTTGAATCACCGATGCGGTAGGCCGCCTGAGTCAATTCGGGTGACAGGCCGAGTGTCATCAGCATGGGCACAAAGATAGGACTCAGCAACGCCCACTTGGCTGATGCAGATCCGACAAGCAGATTGACGGCACAGGTGAGCAGAATGATGCCGCCGATTGTGAATTGCCCTGGCAGGCTGAACGCCTTGAGCACCTCTGCACCCTGCACGGCAATCAGAACGCCGATGTTGCTCCTGCTGAAGATCGCGGTGAACTGAGCCGCAAAGAATGCCATGACCAGATAATACGTGATGGTATCCATCGACTTCTTCATGCCGTTGATCACATCGCGATGGCTCTTCACCGTGCCGGCAAACACCCCGTACACCACACCCGGGATCAGAAACAGCAGAAAGATCAGCGGGACGATGGCTTCCATGAGTGGTGAATCGCGCGCCGTGAGTAGTCCGTCGGGGCTGCGGAGCGGAGAAGTCTGCGACCAGCTGGCCAGTGCCAGAAGCACAAAACCAGCCAGCATTGTTCCCAGTCCCGCTTTCAGAGCCACGAGTTCCTGTGGTTTCAGGTCACCCATCGATGCGTCATCGCTGCCGTCGCCGTCGACAGGCAGGTTCCGCAGTCGTGGCTCCAGAATGCGATCGGTGAGATACCAGCCGACGAGTGTGATCACCACGCAGGACGCTGACATAAAGTAGTAGT
>JALQUR010000202.1 GCA_023260695.1 Planctomycetaceae bacterium | reverse complement strand
TCAGCGTCGCAGGAAGCTGCATCAGAATTCGCTCCAGCTCCATATCATCAGCCACCGCCCAGAATCTCCAGCGAGGATAGACAGCGGCGTAAATCTCACTGAGTCGATCCTCGGGAGCAAACTGCCAGCAATAACGCGGATGAAAACGAAACGCTGCGCAGACGTCCTGAAGTAACTGCTCTGCCTGTCGTATGCGTACAGCGCCAGTCTGCCGTTCCCATTCCGGTTGCTGCCCGTCTCGCTGACGATATCGCCGTGGCAGCGGGGTGCCCGCAAACAGGCCGGATCGCCACCAGTTGATCAGGCACAAGCCGACCGTCAGTGCGACAAACATCAGCAGCAGTCGAGCCATTCGTTCGTTCCATCAGGATTCTGGTCGCAGCAAGAAGGCTCTCCAGAGTGCGCATCCATTGGGCCGAAGGTCAACACCTGAGATGCGGAATTCTCTGCCACAAGTACTGCTCCGAGGTTGCTGCAGGCCATCCCGGCACTCAGGCGCGGAACTTGTGACCTGCTCTGCGCCGCGGCATACTTCCATCAGTGGATCAACGCCAATTGACCGATCACAGTGATGTTGCGGAGCATTCCTGCATGCGAAATTATCTCGCTCAGTTCATTTTGCTGTTCACCATTCTGTCTGACACAACCTTCGCGGAGTTTGAACGAATTCAGGTCTCCCCGGATGGACGCGGATTTGCCTGTGCCGACAGCGGAAGACCATTTCTGCCATGGGGCTTCAATTACGACCACGATGCTGCAGGGCGGCTGCTGGAAGACTACTGGCTGCAGGAATGGTCCACCGTTGCCGCAGATTTTCGGGAAATGCGGGACCTTGGCGCCAACGTGGTCCGCATCCACCTGCAGTTCGGACGCTTCATGCAGAATGCGTCGACACCCGATCAGCAGCAGCTGAAACAGCTCTCCCGACTGCTGCGACTTGCTGAAGAAACCGACCTGAAAATCGATCTCACCGGACTCGGATGCTACCACCGCAAGGATGTGCCGGCGTGGTATGACCAGCTTGATGAAGCCGAACGCTGGCAGGCCCAGGCCCGCTTCTGGGAGGCTGTTGCGGAAGTATGCCATCGCAGCCCGGCCGTCTTCTGCTACGACCTGATGAATGAGCCGGTCGTGACCGGCGGCGATCAGCCCCGGGATGACTGGCTGGGCCCCGGTTTCGGAGACAAACATTTTGTGCAGTTCATCACTCTGGATCGTGCCGGACGGGATCGGGCAGATATTGCCTGCAAGTGGATTCGTCTGCTGACAGCTGCAATCCGCCAGCATGATCCCACACGACTGATCACTGTCGGTCTGGTGCCGTGGAGCCTTGATCGGCCTGGCCTGACATCCGGGTTCGTTCCGGAACGTATCGCCCGAGAACTGGACTTCCTTGCCGTTCACATCTATCCCGACCGGGAACAACCCGCCGACGCACTGCAGACACTGCGCGGCTTCGCTGCCGCCGGAAAGCCAGTCATCATCGAAGAAACTTTTCCGCTCCGCAGCGATGCACTGACGCTGGAACGATTCCTCAGAGCAGCACGATTCCACTCCGCCGGTACAATCGGATTTTACTGGGGCACAACCCCCGCGGAACTGGAACAGCAAAAAACTCTGCCGGCGGCGATTCAGGCGTCGTGGCTGAAATCATTCACTGCGCTCAAGGACGACATGCAGCGGCCCCTGCCCGTCTTTCTGCAGAATGGTGTGACAGCACATCGAGGCGACTCGGTGCGATTCGCCGAAAACACCATGCCCGCATTCCGAGCGGGAATCGAAGCCGGCGCCGACTGGCTGGAACTGGATCTGTTTCGTACAGCCGACGGAAAACTTGTCGTTACTCATGACCACAGCACAGGTCGAGTTGCCGAGCGGGATCTTTCTGTCACCGACTCTGCGTGGGCTGAGCTGCGGATGCTCGATGTTGCCACTGACTTTCGTCGCCGCACCAGCTCATCTCTGCAGCAGGTGCCACCGGCTCAGATGCCCACACTCGATGAAGTACTGCAGCTGGTGATGCAGCAGGAACAGACACGCGTTTCCATTCAGCCGAAAATGGACTGCGTCGAACAGGCTGTGCAGCTGATTCACAGCATGCATGCAGACCCATGGGTGGGATTCAACGACGGGAATCTCGAACTGATGACTCGCGTGCGTGAACTGGATGACCAGATCCCTGTGTTCTGGGATCGAGCCGCAAATACCGATCTGACAACCGATCTCAGAATCGCTCGCGAACGGAAGTTTCAGGCACTCGTTCTGCACTACAGCGGTGTGACAGCTGCCCGGATCCAGGCAATTCATGACGCCGGTCTCGAATCCGGAGCATGGACCGTCAATGACCCGCAGGAGATGTTGCGGCTGCGAACTCTGAATGTTCAGCGGCTGTATACAGACGATCCTGTCCAGCTGCTGCGGCTGATCGAAAAATCAACGCCCGCTCAGTAACGCGGGCGATCCGGTCAGAAACACCGACCAGACGCCTGGCTGTTCAGCGTGCATGAGCCGTGGCCTGTTCCTGATACTCCGTGAGCTTGCCATAGTAGGAGCGGATCACCGTTTCACGGCGAATCACACCCAGCAGAACTCCGCTGTCCTTTTCATCCACGACTGGCAGTTCGTCGACACCCAGCTGGGATAATCGACGAATTGCTGTATTCAGGTCGTCGGTCGGAGTCACGGAAATGACCGGCGTCTTCATGATGTCCGCTGCGTCCGCCAGGTCCCAGATGACATCGTCATACAGGTACGGACGGACGTCCGAATCGGAGTACACGCCGACAAGGCGACCCTTCTCGTTGACAACTGGGAAGAAGTGCTGGTGAGTCTGACTGAGGATGCGGACCAGTTCACGCAGTGGAGTTTTTTCGGGGACCTTTGTGAGTCGCAGACTGCTGTCGTACACATCCCTGACTCGAAGATCCTGCAGCACGTCCACCAGAAAATCTCCGCTGTGAGCCGGTGAGTCCAGCCGCGATCCTACCTGCTTGCGGTACAGCGACACCTTCTGACACAGCAGAAAACACAATGTCGAAACCCACATGGTGGGCATCAGCAGCGAATAGCTGCCCGTCATTTCGCTCACCATGATAATCGTTGATATTGGTGCGTGCGCGCAGCCGGCGAAGAAGCCAGCCATGCCTACAACACCGAACGCTCCCGGATTCACCAGGTCCGGCCAGATGGAACCGCAGAGTTTACCGACCGCGATACCCAGACAGCCGCCGATCACCATGGACGGCCCGAACACCCCGCCTGATCCGCCCGAACCAATTGTGAAAGACGTTGTAACGATCTTGAAGAACGCCACCGCCAGAAGCACATTCAATGCCACGTTGTCGGGTCTGGCAAGCCCTTCCTGCAGTGTTCCATAGCCAGTGGAAAGCACCGCCAGTACCTGATGATTCGCATCGAACAGGTGATACAGACCAAGCCCCGTGAGCCCCGTCAGGAGTGCTCCCAGAGCCGGGCGCAGATGAC
This sequence comes from Planctomycetaceae bacterium, assembly GCA_023260695.1. Lineage (GTDB taxonomy): Bacteria > Planctomycetota > Planctomycetia > Planctomycetales > Planctomycetaceae > SXXK01. The sequence goes on along the minus strand of JALQUR010000202.1, from coordinate 4,603 downwards.
GCGGTCCCGGCAGTTTTGCGAAAATATCATGCAGGCCGTAGAACACACGCACATACAACCAGGCCATCGCTGACAGCGACAACGCAAGAATCGTGTAGGGCACCAGCTCGAACAGGGAATTCGCGGAGTAATCTGTGAGCTCACCAAAAATGTGTGCAAAACATAATTCGGCCGGCAGAAACATTCCGTATACCGAATACGCCACGATCGAACCAACCGCCGCCGGAATCAGAACGTCGGACTCGATGTCCGCATCGCGATACATGATCTCGCCCGCGAAAATGGCGCCCGCGAGTGGCGCCCTGAAGATGGCACCAACACCAGCACCCATCCCTGTCGCCAGCAGAATCCGACGGTCGCGAGCGGATAACTTCATCCACTGACCAAGCGTGGAACCCAGTGTTGCACCAATCTGAGCAATCGGGCCTTCACGTCCGCCTGACCCGGCTGTTCCCAGAGTAATTGCTGACGCAAGCGTTTTCACAATCGCCACGCGAAGTGGAATATTGCCCCGGCCATGATGGAATGCCTGAATCGCTCCGTCAGTACCATGACCTTCGGCCTCCGGAGCAAAGGTGTAAACGATCATGCCTGAGACAAGGCCGCCTCCAATCAGCACCAGCAGCAGCCAGTACAGATTGAGCTCAACTCCGGGATTCTCGAAGAGCGGGTGCTCCCCGTGCCCCTCTCCCGGAGTAAACCCGGAGAACTGAATCAGCACGAATCGAACAATTACCTGCCCCGCCAGCTGAAATGCGATTGCTCCGACGCCCGCCAGAATCCCCACCAGCACAGCGCGCAGAAACCACGTACCGTGATAGCCAAGGCTGGAAGAAATCGGCAAACCAAAAAAACGCTTCTGGGACATCGCAGATTTCTGGGCTGACGCCCGCGGTAGCCAGCACCGAGGGCAATTGAACAACAGATCCGGTTATGACGATCGAGGGACGCGGAGTCAATTGAGGAGCGGGCAGCCAGCACCAGTCATGGAACTGGTACTGGAAACGCCGGGGGGGCGGTGGAGTCACTTATGCTGGCGACAGCTTCACCTGCTGGACCCGGCGAGTCAAGATGGGGTCTGCGGTGGAGCCTAACACTGCAATCGGCAGGGCAACAGAGACGACTCGGCTTCCCGTCGCTGGAACACAAAAATCCCGACTTCGGTACTTGGCACGATGCGGATTCGATACCACGCCGCACCACATCTGCGACCCATCACCGGAAGCCCTCAATGACCAGTCATTCACTCCACCAGCAAAAATCAACCACATCAGCTTCAAAACCAGCCACGCATTGTCGCAACCAGACAACATTCAACCCGTCAGTCGCCAGACTCCCCCCCGGTGCCACCCACCTCCCCCTCGGTGCCACCCACCTCTCCCTCGGTGCCACCCACCTCTCCCTCGGTGCCACCCACCTCTCCCTCGGTGCCACCCACCTTCTCTCCGGTGCCACCCACCTTCTCTCCGGTGCCACCCACCTTCTCTCCGGTGCCACCCACCTCCCCCTTCGGTGCCACCCACCTTCCCCTTCGGTGCCACCCACCTTCCCTCCGGTGCCACCCACTGAAGTCCCCACTGAAGTCCCACTAATGCCCTTTCTTTGCAGGAATACTTGTCCCATGGAGGGCAACCAAGAGTCAGCACTCGGAAGTCTGGCATTAATGCGCCCGCGGGTGGGTGGCACCGGAAAAAGCCCCCCCCAAAAAGGTCGGCAATGACCTGAGCAACCGGTCACATCGTTGGATTCAGTCCGCACAGGCTTCGGCTCGCGTATCGATCGCGACTGGAGTTCCTCGAGGCTCGCTTGAGATCTTCACCAGAGCCTGCTTTTCCATTGAGCCGCAAATGCCTCGGCCAGATACTGGCAGGTTGCTGAAATAATGACGAGCTCATGCTAGCAGAGTTCCATATTGGGAGAGGGGCCCAGACTCTCTGCTTCTCGGCTAGTCAAGCGTGCATCGCTTACAGGTGATCAGGCAAAGACCGCGTAGTTATTTGCATGGAAATCATGAGACAATTTGCGCGGAATCAATGCGGCGGCAGCCTCGAAGCGGACCGCAGACGGTGTCGAGCTCGGTCAGTAGCACAGCCCGCTCTCCAATAAAGCCTGACCTGGCTGCAATGCGATTCAACGTGCTCCGCATTGCCGCAACCTGAGAATCAGAGATGTGATTCGCCTGTAATTCACACCCAAAGCTGGCCTGCAATTCACCGACCACGACAGACTTCGATATGCATTCCCCAATCGAGAAATTCGCGTCAAGTCGCTTCACGAGCGGAGTACGGAGCTGCTAGCTCGCATTTGCTGCGGCACGACGCAGGCGGCGTGTTTCCCTGAAAGCTTGTCTGCTTTCAACTCTGCCAGCGGCATCCCGAAATCGTCTGCCAAATCGTCGGGTAAGGCCAAGCCAGGATTCTGAATCTATCTGCAGTCGCTGCAGCAACCGCGAAATTCGTTTCGAGCAGGTACTCCCTGACTGTTTCGTCATCTGCACAGTCCACTCAAGCAGGTCAAGATATTGCTCCAGCGTCATTGGAAGGCAACCATGGTTGCTCGCTCTTCGCGTTCCCGGTCTGCTTTGAATCCTCGAATCCAGCGATATGGGAGACATCCAGCCCGACCGTCGCCCATGCTCGCACCGGAAGACTCGCTTCCGTTTGCTTCTCGATTTCAAGGCGACTTTGTAGTCCTCGATACGATCTCTGGCACTCGTGAACGTGCAGTCGGCGGCAGACTGGGCAATCCCGGCGCGAACTGGATTCAGATCCACATAAACCATGCAGGCCGCGACGGCAGTTTCATCAAGCAGCGGGACAGCCCGAAACCGACCATCCCAGAAACGCCCGACAACGTCATCTTCTCTATTTGCACGTCGAGCAATCGGCTCGGCGAGACAGCGCATGAACCATGAGATGTCCGCAAGCCTGCGTCGACGCTCCCTCATTGCGGAACTGTCGTTACGCAGTGCGTTGAGTTCCTGAGGAGTCGGAACGGCTGGCGAACCATCCTGATTCCTTCGTTTGGGGAACAAATGCCACCACTGCTTTGCAACTTGTTCGTCTGTCCAGTCACGCACAACGTTTGGCCGTGTACGCACCACAACATGCAGATGATTGCTCATAACGGCATAGCCCATCACATCGAGCGCAAAGATCCCGGCAAGATCCTCAAGTCGTTCGCGGATCCACTCCTTGCGATGAGAGTAGTCCTGGCCGGTGACTGGATCTTCTCCGCAAAGAAACGAACTTCTGACGCAACGGTTCATCAGATGAAAGACCTGTACTTCGTCTGGTGCGCAGATTTCAAAGCGATTGATGCGAGGCATGAGACTCAGTCCATTGCTGGTGAGAAAAGCGGTTTCCAAGAAGCGTAAGGGTGCTGATTATTTACTCCAGTAAAAACCTATTCCACGAAACGGAATCGGCCATCTTGTGACCGGTAATGACACTTGTTGCACCACGTTGACTTTGATCAACGCGATTTCACGCGGCTGCAATCGCGCCACAAGTGGGTGGCACCGAGCAGATTGAGACAAGACGTGGGTGGTACTGGCAAAACGGTGTTGGCGCAATGGGTGGGTGGTACCGGGGAAACGTCACGTGGGTGGCACCGAGCAGAATTACGTTGACTTTGATCAACGCGATTTCACGCGGCTGCAATCGCGCCGCAAGTGGGTGGCACCGAGCAGATAGAGATGAAACGTGGGTGGTACCGAGGAAACGTCGTGGGTGGTACCGAGGAAACGTCGGTGGGTGGCACCGGGGAAACGTCACTGAGAGATGCGCTCTCGGAGACGCGACGGCGAGGTGCATCCGAATACGTCACGCTTGCTGAATCGGCTGCGGCAGACTCTCTGCTGATGACCTTAATCACCAGGGAAGTCGCGCACTGCTGCATTGCTTAACGCTGCTTTCCCACGGCCATGCTGTTGAGCAGTGAGCCTCGACTCGTCACAATTGAACTCCCTGCCATCACAACGTCTCCCTTTTTGCCGACCTGCCATTCCACGGTGCTGCACCAACTCTTCACGGGGATCTTCGCGGGGCCATCCATAGTTGGCAGTGGCGGCCCGGCATGCCATCCTGTGCGGTGCATTTGATGCATTTAAAGCCAGGGCAAGAGGATGAGATAAAGCGGGAGTTGGAGCAGAAGCGGGCAGAGTTATCGCATTCAACCAGCTTCTGTGAAGTAGGGCAGGTGATTAAAGTTTAGCTAACCACCTGTCTCTTTTGCCTTTTAGGTGCACTTACTTATCAGGTGCATGGAAGTGCAGGTAAAGATCAATCAGCACCTCTGGGATCTGGTCACACATCTCTTCTGTTAGCGCGCGGTCCTTGCGGATATCACGAATCTCTTGCTCTTCGAATAGATCAGATACAACCATCACAGGTAGAAGAAGGCCTGCAACTTCCTCCTCCTCGTCACCGAACCAGCTATCTTCATGCAGGAATACACCCTCCATAAAGCCTTCAGCCCAGATCTGCAGTTCTGCAACTTCTTCGTCGGTATCAACGGTAAGGTCGCAAGGAAGAAGAATCTCTTGGTCGCCGTAAAGGTCGTTGCTGATGGTGTTGTTAAGCTTGCGAAGTAGGTTAGTCAT
>JALQUR010000186.1 GCA_023260695.1 Planctomycetaceae bacterium | reverse complement strand
GGATCAACAGCCATGTCCCTGATGCTGTTTCAGTTCTTGCTTGCCGACTTTGACCTGATTCCGCACGGACTGGTGGTGGTACTGATGCAGGCCATTCTGCTCACGCTGGCAGAGTGGAAGGGCAAGGCGTTGTGGATTCATCAATGATGTCCGCAAACTGACGGGGGTGACGGGAGTGCGAACGTCACGGCAACTCTTTATACTCAGCGCGCTGAAGGGCTGACGAATTGCAGTAACCTGCAACATCCAAGTGAACAGCTGTTAAGCCCGCGACCTCAAACAGGAGCAGGAACAGATGGGGACAATGATTTTCATCGCCGGAGGATTCATCGTCTTTGTGATCCTCGTGGCACTCTACTTCGTCGGGATCTACAACAAACTCGTGCAATTACGCAATCGATTTGGCAACGCCTACAGCCAGATCGACGTACAGCTCAAACGACGCTACGACCTCATCCCAAACCTCGTGGAAACAGCGAAGGGGTATATGAAACATGAGCGGGACACTCTGGAGGCTGTGATTCAGGCAAGAAACCAGGCGGTAAGCGCCGGCAAATCCGCAGCTGGAAATCCCTCGGATGCTGCAGCGGTGCAGGGCGCCGTCGCTGCTGATGCAGCGCTCTCCGGTGCACTCGGCCGACTCTTCGCACTGTCCGAAAGCTACCCGGATCTCAAGGCGAATCAGAACATGCTCTCAATACAGGAAGAACTTTCGTCGACAGAGAACCGCATCGGCTTTGCCCGTCAGGCCTACAACGATTCGGTGATGCAGTACAACACTCGACGTGAGCAGTTTCCTGATGTCGTCATTGCCAACAGCTTTGGCTTCACAGCAGCAGCGTACTGGGTGATTGAAGAGGAATCTGAGCGCGAAGCGGTCAAAGTGTCCTTCAGCTGACTTGCGACGGAGTGGTCGGATGGACTTCTTTGCTCACCAGGAGGCAGCTCGCAAACGCAGCGGACTGCTGGTTGCGTTGCTGTGCCTTTGCGTCCTTACAATTGCCGGCATGATTTACTGCGTGATTGTGCTGGGGCAATCAATGAACCAGTCGGCGGAAGGACCGATTGACTGGTGGCAGCCATGGATGCTGCTCGCCTCGCTCGCCGGAACAATTTGTGTCGTCAGCAGTGGCAGTGCCTGGAAAATAAAGTGGCTCTCCTGCGGCGGTGCAGTTGTGGCAGAAGGTCTCGGGGGGCGTCGTCTGCACCGGGACGCCACTGAGCTGAAGGAACGCGAACTGCTTAATATCGTGGATGAGATGGCAATCGCTGCGGGAATTCCTGTGCCGCCTGTGTACCTGCTTGAACACGAAGATGCAATCAATGCATTCGCCGCGGGGAACAGCCCGAGTGATGCGGTTGTGGGAGTCACCGCTGGCTGCCTTGAGCAGCTGAATCGCGACGAGCTGCAGGGAGTCATCGCTCACGAATTCAGTCATATCCTCAACGGGGATATGCGGCTCAATCTGCGGCTGATCGGCATTCTGCATGGCATTCTGCTGATCGGACTGGCCGGACGCATCCTCATGCGCACCGGCAGCAGAAGCAGATCGCGTCGCAACGACAAAGGGGCCGGAGCTGTCGTGATCGCCGGACTGGCACTGTTTATCATCGGTTACTCCGGACTGTTTTTCGCCAGACTTCTGCAGGCAGCCGTATCTCGTGAACGTGAGTATCTGGCCGACGCCTCCGCGGTCCAGTTCACCCGTAATCCATCCGGCATCGCCGGTGCACTCCGCAGAATCAAAGCCGTCTCAAGCGGATCTACGATTCGTTCTGATGCCGCTTCAGAAGCAGCACACCTGTTTTTCGGAAGTGCCCTGCGGAAATCAGCCCTGAACTTTGCGACTCATCCACCCCTGAAGGAACGAATTCGTCGCATCGAAAATGCTCCACTCAATGTCGTTGACGAGGAACGGCCAACAGGAACTGGTATCACCGCTGGTTTCAGTGAACCACAATTACATTCCGGCCTGACCGGATCAGCACCAGCGGCGGAAATCAGCAGCGGCAGCGACTGGGGACACACGGAACAGTTTGCCGCCACTGCAGCGATGGCCAGCGCAGGCGACATTTCGCCAACCGCGTATGCATCGGCTCAGCGGATCAGGCAGCAGATCCCCCAACAGCTGAACGAACTCACTCGGTCAGCATATGGAGCGAGAGCGGTTGTCTATGGCCTGTTGCTCGACCGGGAGCCAGCCGTTTGCACGCATCAGTTGCTGTTCCTGCAGGATGGCGATGACAAGGCTGTGGCCGCGGAAGTAACAAAAATTGCCGGACTCTGTCATGACGCTCCGGTGGAAGCACGGATTCCACTGGTGGAACTTTCTCTGACAGCCCTCAGAGATCTCTCTTCAAGCCAGCAGCAGACCTTTCTGCAGAACATCGATGCATTGATTCATGCAGACAATCACGTGCATCTGTTTGAGTACCTGCTGCGACGACTGATTGTGCATCACCTGCAGGGCGATACTGAAAAGAAACGCTCTCGACAACGCAAAGCCGACGTGGAAGCGGCCGCAGCAGACCTGGTCGTGACACTCGCTCAGATTGGTGCCGTTGAAGAAACTGAAGCTCGTGATGCTGCACAACGATCATTGGAACAAGCAGGGCTTCTCACCGCCGTCATGGACGGGCGACCGGCAACCCGACAGACCAGGAACTCAGAGGGGAAGAAGAGCCTCAAGCACGTTGATCGGAGCCTCGATTTTCTATCCCGATCCACTCTTGACGCACGCCAGCGTGTTCTGAATGCGTGCCTGTTGTGCGTAGAACATGACGGGGTCACCACCGCTGACGAACTGCAGGTGGTGCGAGTGATTGCCAGCGTGCTCGGCTGCCCACTTCCACTGGCCTGATCAGGGGAGCCTCGCAGTACTCAGGCAAGCCGGCGAGTCATTGTAAAGCCGCATCTGCAGTCCAGTCCAGTCCAGGTCAGGTCAGGTCAACGAACTGAACTGAAAAGACAACCGGTTCAACGATCGCATACAATGCGCGTCTGCGCGAGTTGCAGACACCGGGAGTACCCGCATTTGTTGTTGAGTCGGAGGCGAAGCAGGCTCCGCGAGCGGCAGAACAGCCTCGACATTTCCGGCAACGCAGTTATTGACGCTCCACAGCCATACATCGAGCCACAATTCCCACGCCATGGAGTGTTGCCATTTTACAACACGTCACCTGGCTGATGCAAAAACGGGGATGATCGCGCCGGTGAACTTGCCGGTGCTGAACTTGCCGGTGCCACCCA
>JALQUR010000137.1 GCA_023260695.1 Planctomycetaceae bacterium | reverse complement strand
ATGGTCCTTCATCCACTGCGGCAATCCCGGACCGTAAATCAGCACCAGCTCGTCACTCCAGTCCACCCAGATGTGAATCATCTGCAGATCACCGACCGCAAATGCAGCAATGACAGCAAACAGGGTTCCCGAACGCGTTATCTGATCCGGTATGACATAATCAATCAGATCCGTCACGGTCGCTGTCAGCAACAGAAACAGCAGCGTCAGCTGAAATGGAATCCGTCCCGTCCAGTGCGACAGCCCAGGTCTGACCTCTGTCACATCCTGACAGCCGTATTCACCGACGAGCCATGCAAAACAGCCAAACAGGCACCCACCAGCCAATGCACCCAGCCACACCAGCGGTCGATAACGCGTTTTGCAGTTCGGACAACCTGGCCGCCACGAAGTCACCGCTCGGAACGAACTGCGACGCGTACGGCACTCGCGACAGTACAGAATACTCTGCCCGCGCAACGGTTCCGCCAGCGCAGACCCCCAGAGTACAGCCGCCGCTCCCGCCATGATTCCCAGTAGAGTAAACACAAACATGCAGTGCACACCTAACAGGCAGACCGCTGACTCTCTGAGCAGCCATCTCCAGTCCACTCAATCCCCAGCAACTTCCCGTTTTCACTCAACACTCGCAAAACAACACAAAATCTGCGGTTTTTCCGCGGATCGATACCAGAGTCAGATGCACGCGCCTGCACATTTTTTCGTCAGTGTAATTCGGCACGCGCTTTGCAAAGTACTGTTCGACGCATTGAGTCTGGTGTCTCCGGTCGACCGGCAGACATTTCATATCACAGCGTTCTCTGAAATCGTCATGGATGATGCTTCTGCGGGAGTACTGACAAAGGGATTTTCAGATTTCCAGTGCTGACGCGGGTCAGCCGCCACAGCACTCAACTAACGCTGAACCACGGTCTCACAGGGAATTGCCCAGGTCCGATCGTCCGATCAGCAGTGAAAGACGGGAAAGAATAATGAAAAAGATTGAGGCAGTCATCCGGCACTACAAGCTTGAAGATGTCAAGACTCGGCTTACCGGAATCGGCGTCCAGGGAATGACCGTCTCTGAAGTACGAGGTTTCGGACGTCAGCGCGGTCACAAGGAAACCTATCGAGGTGCGGAATACACCGTAGATTTCATGCCCAAAGTGAAAATCGAAGTTGTTGTCGCAGACGATGCCCTCGAACAAGCTGTCAGCAGTATCTGTGAAGCTGCTCGAACCGGACAGGTGGGTGACGGCAAGATCTTCGTTTCCAGCCTCGAGGCGGTTGTTCGTATCCGCACGGGAGAGTCCGGAGACGAAGCCATCTGACGCTCCGTTCAGTAATATCTGCAGTCTCTGAAACCGCCGTGTGAAACCACGGCGGTTTTTTTGTTCTCAGAGAATCAGCCACGCACTGCGTCCAGAAGGCAGCCGCAGTTCAATCATTCCTGAGGTTCGTGGATCAGGCATTTGCGTCAGCCGCCGCTGCACCATTCGTTCGTGGCAGTAACAATGCCGCCCTGCAGCCACAGCCCACCCGGCTTTCCCATCCGCAGACTGGAAGTTATTCTTCAGGGAATCAGGCCTGCGGATTTCCCTGCAATCCCGATTCACGTTCAACCAGTTCCCGCATGCGCATTTCTCTCGCGGAAATGTGGTTTCAGATGAGCATTATGCACTTCCATACGATTCCTGCTGCAGCAACTTTCGCGGGCAGACTCCCCTGCGGTCTTCACCCCTGGATTCAGCTTGCGGTACTGCTGCTGAGCGCCTGTACTCAACTGGCCACTGCGGATGAGACACCTGCAGATGCTGCGTCTGATGCAACGGTCATCACGCGTGCAGTTTCTGCCGCTGCGGACTCTGTCGTTCGCATCCGCGTCATCGGCGGTCGGCAGACAGTCGATGGGCAGGCTGTGCAGTCACTGGTCACGACCGGACTGACTCTCACGGCCACAGGAGAAATCCTCACCAGCTCCTTTGCCACAGCAGGACAACCGGATGCAATTCTTGTGGAAGATGCTGAAGGCAACCGGCAGAACGCGGAACTGATTGCCGTTGATAACATCCGTCGACTCAGCCTGCTGAAGGCAACTGCCGGTGTCTGGTCCCCGGTGCAGCAGACCAGCTCAGCGCCACCGCAGATCGGGCAGTACGCTCTGGCGCTGGGCAGATTCTATCCAGCAAGGACACCTTCCATCTCTCTCGGGATCATCAGTGCTCTGAATCGTGTGCACGGACTGGCAATTCAGACAGATGCCAAGGTATCCCCGATCAATTACGGAGGGCCACTTGTATCGCTCAACGGTGACGTCCTGGGAATTCTTGTTCCCATTTCGCCGGGCGGAGGCGGAGCTCCGAGCACCGGGGTGGAGTGGTATGATTCCGGGATCGGCTTTGCAATTCCGCTGACTGACGCAATGCGGGTAGCCGACCGCCTGCGTGCAGGAATCGATCTTTCACCAGGACGCGCCGGATTCAATCTCCGCGCCACCTCGCCTTTCTCTTCCGAGGTCTTCATCGAAAAAGTACTTCCCGGCAGTCCTGCCGAAGAATCCGGTCTGCAGAAAAACGACCGCCTGCTTCAGATTGGCGGCACAACCGTCACCCGGACCGCCACCGTAACGAGCGTGCTCGCAGCCACGTGGGCGGGCGACACCATCGAGGTCGTCATTGATCGCGACGGCAGTTCATTGACTCTGCAGCTGACGCCTGTGGCGGCACTTGCCCCTCCCGTGGCAGCATGGGTCGGACTGCTGCCCTGTTCCCCGGCACTGGCCAACCAGGCTCCAGATACAGAGGAACAGGAACACGCTGCCCCCGAGAAGGTCGCCGTCCCCGTATTCGTTCTGCCCGGCAGTGCTGCGGCAAAAGCTGCACTGCCGGAATCGATCGAGATCAGCGCATTCAACGAGGAGTCCGTCTCCACATTCGGTGAAATTGCCATGCTCATGCAGGCAATGACTCCTGACACCGAGGTCACTGTGCAATGGCGAATACCAGGTGCCGCCGAATGGGAAACCTCTACGCTCAGGACAGAACAACGGACCGAATCAATACCACCACTCCTGCCACAGTTCATTGAACGATTACAGCAGCGTATCAGTTCAGCACTGCCCAGACAGGCTGCAGACAATCCGCCGCCTGCCTCCGGTGAAGTGCAACGTCAGGAATTGTTCAATGATCAGACTGGCAGCGGCACCCTGCTGAGTCCGCCACTGGCTGAGGCGTTTCCCTGCGGTTTGCTGCTGCTGCTGTCGTCTCACGAACTGACTGAAGAGCAGATCCTGCAACGATGGGGCACTCTGCTGCGTTCGCACGCTCTGAAACTGCTGGTGCTTCGCAACCCGGAACAGTCTGCCCTCACCAGCGATGATCTGCCGATGGTCGATCGGGGGCTGCGAAGTGCTATTTCATCTTCTTCCATCGACCTGCGGCGAATTGTCGCCGTCGCCGACGGACCGCAGCTGCCGCTGGCATGGCAACTGAGCAACAGTCGCAGGACCGGCGTCAGGGGAATGGCTGTCACATCCGGAACACTCAACCCGTCACTGCTTCGGAATGCAGCTAGTCTGCCAGCACTGTCCATCCTGCAGGGCGCCGTGTCCGGCTCCGCGGAAGATCTGGCACTCGCGGAGGAAACACTGAAACTGCTGCGTGAAAACGGTGCTCGGCTGACGCTCTCCGGCGACGATCAGGATCTGCTGCAGGCAATCTCAGACTGGACGATCACTTTGCAGTCACTGTGATTCACAGGCGTCTGCCGCATTTACTCGTCGTCGTCATCGTCGTCATCCTCATCAACGGGATCCGGAAACAGATCCAGCCCGACTGCACTCTCTACAGCTTCTACAATCTGGCAGATACGGCCCATGACGCGCCGCTGCAGATGAGACAGGTTCTCGAGTGCCTTCTCTGCTGTGGAATACAGTTCGCCAGGCTCTTCCTCGTTCGGCGTCTGGCAGACCAGATAGGCTCCGACCTTCAGTTCTCGCTGCGAATGGTCAAATGGATAAGGAATCTCGCTGAACCGCTCCTCAACCTTCTCCAGCAGCCGGACCAGCTGCTTCATTCGTTCCTGTACCTGTCCAAAAACCTTTGCCTTGTCACTCGCATCATCAATTGCTGCCAGCAGACGGGCCACAGCGATCTGAGCGTTTCGGAGCTGCAGAAATGTGGAAAGACTGGCGTTGATCTGTACCAGCAGCGAACCGAGCACAGCAATCTCCGACTGCTGGATCCCCGCCTTCTGCAGCGTCACCCGGAAATGACTCTGGCCTGCAAGCAACAACCCCGTCCGCATTCGCTCAGCAGCGGCCTTCTCAAATGTCTCCAGCTCAGCCACCGCCGCAATCTGACCTTCAGCTGCCTCCTGCCTGAGCGTGGCAATCGCGTCTGCATTCGGGAGCGGGCGAGAGAATTCGTCTTTTGCGACAACCAACCCTGCCTGCTGCAGGTTTTCAGCCAGACATGCCTCCAGCTCCCATGTGTCACATTCGTCATAGGATTTCCAGCCGGCGGCAAACTGCTCCCGCGAACTCCTCATCTGCTCCCGTGAATGCGACAGCAGTCGGACCATTTCACGCGCATTGCCGGGGTCGACGCTGAGCTTCGGCGGAGTTGCCAGCGGTCGATAGAACGTCAGCTGGTCCTGAAAGAAGCGACGCAGAGCTTTCCATCCCTGCTGCTGCTCCTGCAAACGCAGCAATAACTCATCAACCGGATACAGATCCTGTCTGCGCACAGAATCCCCGAGCATCTCCCGGTAGAAGTCCCACGTCACCTTGTGGGAGATCCTGTCGTATTCTCGAAACAGTGCAGACGCCGGGAATTCCAGCTGAAAAATCCCATCGGTCTGCTCAGCCGCAGCATTGGCAATCCGCTCGCGATCACAGGGATGGGAATCCAGCAGGCCTGTGCGTGATTCAATGATCTGCTCATCGATTGCTGACTGAATTCGATCGGTGAGCTGCGACACATTTGCCATGATCAGACGCGGGTAGTTGTCCGCAAGACGGCCGTCCGCCTGCAGTGTTTCCAGATCGGACATTGCCCAGCGATGAGCAATTCCCAGCACATGCAGTTGTCGAGCCGTTGTGGCAAATGTACGACTGCCGGCAAATCGAGCCTCGCACCGATCCGCATCAAACTCCATCTGCCGCAGCATAAGACTGCTGACCACATCGCCGGTGAGCATCAGGCACCAGAGTACGCGACGTGTAAGCCAGACGCAGAACCGTACAAAATAAAGTACCCAGCCAAGCCGGATGTCGAGACTGCGGGACAGATCTTCCAGTCGCTCGTCCCACTGGTCTCGTTCGTAAACAACCCGCTGAAACCAGTAGTTGATGGTTCGAATCACAAAACTCAGGCGCATTCCCGCGCCCTGCGAAAAATGCCCGAATTCGTGCGCCAGCACTCCACCAAACTGGCGCACACTCATTCCTGAAACCAGCGGCAGTCCGATCGTGAGTACCAGATCATTGCCGGCAAAACTCAACAGGCCCCGACGGAACATCGCACTGGCATTGACGTTGCAGTCCACATCAATCCGCTGTGGCACCGGTGCTCGAACTGCCCTGCAGATACGACGAACAAAATCGAACAACTCCGGCTCATCAGCCGGTTTGAGCGATCGTGGGGCTGTCCCTCCCGAAGCCCTCGCGAAAAACGGCTTCAGCATAAAGAACACCAGAGTCACCCCGGCCAGAATCGGACTGGCATACAGCCCGAATGCACCAACGACGGCACGGGCACTGCGCGAGCTTTCAGAAGCCTTCTGTACGATCACCCAGTTGGAAGAGGCGTGACGATAAACAACCAGTGCCACCATCAGGATCATCGCCATGTAGAACAAGGGCAGCAGCACCATCAGCAGCGCCACCAGTGCTGTCCCGAGACGATAGAAGAGTGTTACCGGGACTGGCTGAATCTGCCCGCTGCGGAAGGCATCCTGAATCTGAGCCGCAACCTCTTCAGGAGTCATCGTGACTGGCGCAGCAGCCGCAGGCGGGGGCAGCTGAGTCGCTGACTGCAACGCCACGTCTGCCGGCGGCTGGATCTCAGAAACGCCGGCTACTCGAGAAATCTCCTGGCACTGCGGGCAGCGAATTCGGCGTCCAGCCGATTCCTTCCTGAGCTTCAGCTGAGTACCACAGGCAGGACACTGATGATTCACGGACATCTGAATACTTTCCTCGTCACACCTGGACGAAACTGCTTCCTCGTACTTGGCAGAAGAATACTCTCTGCGGAGATGCACTGCCCGCCTGCAGTGATTTTTTTCACTCCCGGATCCGACTGTTCAATACAACGCTACCATCTGCCACATTGCCGCTTCCCTCGACATGCCATTTCCTGTCAGAATCCCCGCTGCACAGTTTATCTCCGGCCCGAACACTCCTGAATACCACTGGCAGTCAGCCCTCACCCCGGAATCAAATGTCTTCCGGCAACGGCAACAACGCTGCAACTGCAACCCAGTCGGTCTGAATCCATGATCACTCGCTTCGCGCCCAGCCCCACCGGAAAACTCCACCCCGGCCACGCGTATTCAGCGTTGGCAGCATGGCAATTCGCCCGGCAACATCACGCACGCTTTCTGCTTCGCATCGAAGATATTGACACGCAGCGGTGCCGGCCTGAATTCTCTGAGCTCATTGAGACAGACCTCCGCTGGCTCGGACTGGACTGGGAAAGGCCTGTGCTGAGACAGTCGGAACATCTTCACGAATACCAGCGGGTTGCTCACCAGCTGCAAGAACGAGGATTGCTGTACCCCTGCTTCTGCAGCCGCAGAGATATCCAGACAGAACTCGAAGCGTCTGGTCACACACCACAGCAGAATCGGCCGGCAGTTTACCCAGGCACCTGTCGCGGGCTGAGTAAATCTGAACAGCAGGACCGCATCGCTGCCGGTGAGGAATACTCCCTGCGTCTGAATCTGGAACAGGCACTCAGACAGCTCCCGTCACAACTGAGCTGGAATGATCGCATCCATGGGGAACAGCTGATTCAGCCGCAGTTGCTCGGCGATGTGATTCTGGTCAGACGTGATATCGGCTGCAGTTACCATCTGTGCGTGACGGTTGACGATGCCAGGCAGCAGATCACTCACATTGTCCGGGGACAGGACCTGTTTGAATCTACACACGTGCATCGAATTCTGCAGGCGCTGCTTGCGTTTCCAGTGCCTGAATACCTGCACCACCCGCTGATCACCGATGAACGTGGCGAACGACTGGCCAAACGGCTGGGCTCGGAATCGCTGCAGTCGATCCGCGAACGAGGAATCTCTGCCGCAGAGTTTCTGCATGGTGCAGGATTCACGTTTCCCGATTTCTGAACACGAGCCGCGCTGAACAACTGACGGTTCAGAGCTCGCCCAGCGGCCGCTGTTCCGGAATCGGGCGCCCGTGCGGGTCGGTACTGGGCAAATCTCCTTCCGAATGCAGACGATCCTGCAGACTGCGCCCCGTGTAGTGCTCAAGTTTTTCCGCCTGCCGATGAATCATCTCCGCGGAAATCCCACCGCTCACCAGATAGTTCTCCCACAGCCGGTGAGTCCGGACCAGCGAAGCAGCCGTCACCAGCCCGCGTTCGGTCAGCATCCAGCCGTTCTCTGTCAGATCCAGCAGGCCCCTGCGTTTTTGCCACTGCAGAATAATCCACAGAGCCAGCGGAGTTGCCAGCAGTCGTGTCCGCAGATAATCGGTGGCTGCTCCCGTATGCTCCTGCTCCTGTAGCCTGTACAGAAATGCAAGCACATCCTCGGCAAGGATTCGCAGACCCAGACGTTTCTGCGAAAACAGCCGCGTCAGAACACCGGTCTGCGGAGCCAGCAGTGAAGCGACCAGAAACAGCAAGCCGGAACTCAGTGTCATCATTCCCGCAGTACTGGTGCTGCCAATTCCGAGCCAGCGAGTCAGCAGAGTCGCCCCAAGATCTCCCATGATCGCAGCCGTGGCTGCCAGCAGTGCACTGATCAGAATCAGATTCCTCAGCCGGGTGGTCAGCAGCATCGCTGTTGCCGATGGCACAATGAACATCGCCACCACCAGAATATTTCCAGCCGCTTCAAAACAGGCCACCGCCGTCACTGCGACATCGACCATCAGCAGATAATGCACAATTTGAGCACTGAAACCCTCCGTTGTTGCCAGTCCGGGGTCGAAGGAACAGATCATCAGCTCCTTGAAGAACAGCGTTACGAACAACAGATTGACCAGCGTAATCCCACCCAGAATCAGAATGATCCTGGGGACATTCCATCCCAGCACCGAGACCGTATGCAGTGGCGAATCTTCGAGTGCACCATAAAGCACACAGCCAGGATCCAGATCAACTCGATCTGCTGTGCGAACGATAATGATCAGCCCGACTGCGAACAGCACAGTAAACACAACTCCGGTCGCAGCACCCTCATCCACCGCCCCGACACTACGAATCCACTCCGTCAGAACAGCGGTGAGCAGACCGGCTGCAACAGCACCCAGAAAGACCGGCAGCCCGGTCCGACTTTGTGTGAGCAGAAATCCAACGGCTATTCCCGGCAGAACAGCATGACTGACAGCATCACCCAGAAGACTGATTCGCCGCAGCACCAGAAAGTTTCCTGGCAGTGTTGCGGCAACGGCACACAGTATTCCCGCCAGCATGATCAGACCGTCATACTCCCAGGTCCACACTGTCCCGAACATCATTGCTCTTCTCCGGATTTGCTGCCGGCATCGGTTTCTGATGACCCGGCGGGCTCGAGAGGATGCGGGCTGGACGGCATGCTGTGAGTTTCCGCACGGCTGTAGAGCAATTTCTTCAGTCGCTCAATCAGTTCTGGCTCCAGCACGTGCTCAATCGCATCAGCCTCACGGTCCACACGTCCCGCAGCAACATCAGCGTGAGTGATCAGGTACAGCTCCCAGAGTCGATGATTCTGGACCAGTCGCTCGGCAACCAGCCGCCCACGTTCCGTCAGTACCACCGCACGATCGGAGCGTTGAAAGACCAGCCCCTCCGTCGCAGCTCGGGAAATCTGTCGAGTCAGTGTTCTCGGAGACCAGCTGCGGATTTCAAGGAGCTCGCCAATGTCTGCTGCAGGCATCGCGTCTGCATTCTCCACTGAGGACTCAGGCTCACGCAGTTCCCAGATCCCGCGCAATAAATGCTCTCGGTCAATTGATTCATTCAGCCGACGTCTGCGCACACTTCGAATCAGCACGCCCCGGGATGTTCCGATGAGAAAGCTGAGAAAGAAAATCGCTCCACACACCAGCACAATGATCGGCCCGGAGGGCAGGCCAGGCGCAAGAGC
>JALQUR010000059.1 GCA_023260695.1 Planctomycetaceae bacterium | reverse complement strand
TGCTGCCAATGTGTGCAGGATGAACGATAACTGGTTGTATCTAATAAGTCAAAGCGGCAATCCACCAGCAATGGAATGGTTAAGAGACCAATTCCCCAATGTCAACATCGAAGCAGTGGCATTCTACGGTGGTCAGATCAGTGCTCTGGACCGGGCTGTCGGACGAGTGCTTGCAGCCCTGAAAGAGCATCAGATCGAAGACGAGACGCTGGTGATCTTCACCAGTGACAACGGCGGCTGGTCCGGAGCCACAGACAATCGCCCGCTCCGCGCCGGAAAGGGATTCCTGTATGAAGGTGGAATCCGAGTTCCCCTGCTGGTCCGCTGGCCGGGCGTCACCACGGCAAAGACTGAAAGTTCCCAGCCAGTGATCTCCATGGATCTCACAGCAACGATTCTGGATGCCACTGGCAGGAATTCAGCAGCAGGGCAACTGGACGGGGTCTCACTGAGGCCTGCCTTGCAGCAAAAAGAGCTGAATCAAAGATCGCTGTACTTCCACTACCCACATTTCGCCTTCCACAAGGACAACCAGCCCGGTGCTGCAATCAGGTCCGGGCAATACAAGCTGATCCACAGGTTTGCGGACCAGTCTGTTGAGCTGTTTGATCTGGAAATCGACGAGCAGGAGTCCACGAATATCGCGGAGCAGCAGCCTGACACGGCAATGCGTCTGAAGAACGAACTGATCCAATGGCTGGAATTGACGGACGCAGCCCTGCCAACCTCAATTTAAGACCTCGTGCATTTACCGCTTGCCAGCGACACTACCCGGCCAGTTGCAGCACAAATCAAGCGGCGGATATCAAGCCGACAACCGCCATGCGGCGATAGCAAAATATGCCACCGTCTGGCTGCATCCGTTGGCCCTCAATAGCAGAACAGTCCCCGGCACCACTACCAGTACCGGCCGACAGCATCCTCAGTCGGCAGCATTCCCTGTCGGCAGCCATCCTGACAAGGGCAGCATTTGCAGGCGATCGATTACATCGTGACGAGCCAAACAAAAAGGCCAGACGGCAGAGACGTCATTCTGCCGAATTGCAGTAGACCGCCTCGCCGCCAATTGATGTTTCCAGAACTGTCAGTGTCGTCCTCGGTCCACCTTCGCAGGAAGGATCTCGATCAACCCGGACTCTCACAAACTCGCCCGCATCAGCAGTTTCTGCCGGTGCAAGACCAAGCATTTTTCGCGGATTGGAGGCCGCCAGTTCCCAGGAATCCTCGATCGTCATTCCAGTAACATCATGCCAATGCGCCACACACTGTGCCGTCATTACTCCAGACCCCGCGAGATACTGCGGTTGCCCGGCCACAACGATGCGGCCGTCCGGCAGGCTTTCCACAGCCATCTCACCATGCCGGTGCACGCCAGGCCCAAGTCCTGCAAACCCACTGATATCACTGGTCAGGATCACTTGTGACGCGCCCTTGCAAAGCAGAATTGTTCGCAACAGATCCGGAGGTACATGCGCTCCATCAGCGATTACACTGGTCGCAAGTCT
>JALQUR010000644.1 GCA_023260695.1 Planctomycetaceae bacterium | reverse complement strand
TCGACAGTGACTCCACTGCAATACGAACTGCCGGTGGAATACAAGGATGGGCATCCGACGGTGGCTGATCAGTACAACGCAGCAACGTCGTTCCGGATTCAGGCTGCCATGCCAAACGACGTGGAGATGATCATCACCAGTGAAGGAGACAACGGAATTCTGTTCGAGGGAACCGAAGGACGCTTCTTTGTCAATCGCGGCAAGATCACCGGTAAGCCGGTTGAAGATCTGGCGAGCAATCCGCTGCCGGAGGGGGCGATCGAGAAGGTGTATGGTGGTCCTGTGAGCAAGAACCACACTGCCAATTTCATCGAAGGCATGAACGCGCGGAAGCAGCCAGTTTCCGACGTGTGGTCGCACAACCGCATGCTTGAGATCTGCCATCTGTCAAACATTGCCATGCGGCTTGGCAGATCACTCAAGTGGGATCCTGCGAAACGCGAAATCGTGGGTGACGATCAGGCCAACAGCTTCCTTGCAAGGGAGAATCGCAAGGGCTTCGAAATCGAAGTCTGAGACGTGCGGTGCAGGAAGATGGCTCAAACGGGGGCGGACCGATCAGGTTCGCCCTTTTTTTTTGGGGGGGGCAATGGCAGGAGTACAACAGTGCATAGCTGCGGGTAATCCTGGTGTAATCTGCATTCGCCAGCAATGCTGGTGTAATCTGCGTGCGTCCGCATCCCGGGCGTGGTCGACAGTTTCCTTTTCAGCCGTGTTCAACAAATGTTAAACAACCTGAACATTCGCAATTCTCAGGTTCTTTTTGAGCTGGATCCTGGCTGGCTGAAACTTCCCGAACGGGCATCACATTGATGCGCAGTCCTTACGCTGATCTTATGTGTGGCGAAAATCTTGTCTCACAACAACAGGTTCTGTCCCATTTGACATGCTTGCGTAAGCAAACACTTAGTCGCTGTATTGCATGCGGGGAATACCTGCGAAAAACTCACATTCACGGCACGGTTTTTGGAGTAACGGAGTGACGGCAGCAGTGAAGCGTGAGCGATTACCAGCAATTCTGGTTCGTTTCGTCGATCTGACTACCATCAGTGACTGCCATCAGTGACTGCCATCAGTCCGGTGACGTCGTCATGCCTTTCGGCAAGCTGTAGTAGTGCGGGAACACGGCTCTTCGCAGACCAGACAATTCACCGGCTGTTTGCTCATTGATCTGAAATCACGAAATCACTCTCCTGACTGCTGGCGACATCGCGTCTGCGGTCAATGGGATGAAGAATTACAGGGCAAGAATGACGCATTCACTTGCGTCTCAGGAAGTATCCGGCCATGAACGAACTTAGTGACCACTCTGCCAGTCCTCCACAATGGCTCCGCGAATTTGCGAACGAAGTGGCATCAACCTTTGAGTTTGTTTCCACGGAGATTCCGATGGGCTGCCATTTTTTTCGTGACTCAGAGAGATCGCTCTGGGAGGTTACCCTGTTTGCGGGACGCACGGAGGTCTTCGGTGGGGCGGCAGATGGTCAAGTATTTCCCCTCGGCTTTTCGGTCAGCATTGATGCCATCGCAGACATCTTTGACACTCGCCCGACGATTGTCTGGAGCAGCGACTGTTCCTCAGAGAATTCTCCTGGACCGCACATTTCCTTGCGTGGGATGCGAGATGAGCAGCATGTCTGGCTGCGAATCCTGCAGCATGCTCCGGAGTGGTCCGGCCCCGCTGTACTCGTGGAGTGCGAAACCGGCATAATGATTGACTGCTGGGACAAGTGATTGACGATCGCGGCAGATGCCAACGCTGCCCACCTGACACAGGATATTGTGCCAGCAGCCCCGCCCACCGGCAATGTGGCTGGCTGTGGGTCGGCTGTCGCCGGGCAGACTGCAATCTGTCCAGAACTGGACACTCAGGTCGCGACCAGGGATCGACCACAATCCGCACTCAATCGGTGCATTTTGGCTGCTCCTGCCGCACGATTTTCGGGTCAGGCGAATAACGCCGTGATCGGCTGACCACCGTCGGTGATCGGGACGGGGCGATCACCATGGAACAGGTTCTTTGTATAGTCCACCTGCAGTGCAGCACAGACCGTGGCAAAGAAGTCCGGGACGGTCACGGGATCACTGACAATTTTTTTCGACAGCTCATCTGTTTCGCCCCATGCTCCACGGTGCTGCAGTCCGCCGCCCGCCAGCACGCAGCTGAATCCACGACACTGGTGTCCACGACCGCCCATGGAGTCAAATTCCGGTGGGCGACCGAATTCGGTGGTGACCATGATCAGGGTCTTTTCCAGCAGCCGCTTCTGTTCCAGATCGGTGATCAGCGCGGACATGGCGTGATCGAGTTCCTGAATCAGCTTGTACTGATCCAGAATTCCATCGTTATGCACGTCCCAGCCGGAGCCGTTCAGGAAGTTCAGATTGTGTGAGACTTCAATGAAGCGAACGCCGCGTTCCAGCAGACGGCGGCTGAGCAGGCAGCGCTGACCGAATTCGCCTCCGTAGGCTTCTCGCATTTCGGCAGGTTCGCGATCAAGGTCGAATGCCCCGGAGAATTCCGGTCCGCTCAGCTTCAGACTCTGCTCAATCGCCTGGTCGTAGGCTCGCGTCTGGTCATCGTCTCCGCTGCGTTTCCGCAGCTCTGCGAGAAACGATTCGCGACGCGACTGGCGGCCGACACTGATGCCGTCGGGACGTGACAGGCCCGCCGGACCACGGCTGGTGTCAGTGAGGTACAGATAACCTGCCTGAGGACCCAGAAAGCCGGGGCCACGTGTGACATTGGGATACCCGATGAGAACGTACGGCGGGGCTGTCTGGCTGACTGCACCGCGTTCATGTGAAATCAGTGAACCCAGAGACGGATAGGTGATTGTCCCGCTGATCGGGCGACCGGTGTGCATCCGATTTGTGGCCGCAGCATGTTCGTCAATCACCTCATGGGTCACAGTTCGCACTGCAGTGACACGGTCCATCAGCGGCGCCAGTCGCTGCAGGTGTTCGCAGATCCGGACACCAGGGACCGCCGTGTCGACAGCGTCGTAATAGGAGCCCGGAGTTTTCGCCTGAGGATCTCCACGACGCTTGGGATCGAACGTGTCGATCTGCCCCATGCCCCCGCCAAGCCAGATGGAGATGACATGTTCGGCCTTGCCCTGCAGCGGTCTGAAAGGCACAGCTGCCCCGGATGTGGCTGCCAGGGCTGCTGAGGCTGCGGCAGTCTGCTGGAATTGACGGCGTGAAAATGAATGTTGCATGAAATGGTTCCGGCAGGTTCAGGGAATCCAGACAAACTCGCTGTGATTAATCAGACTCCAGACGACGTCTTCGTAGACCTCCCGCCACTCGGAGTGCAGTCGAGGATCAGCCGGAGGGCCCTGCTCCACGCGTGCTTCCAGTAATCGCTGAGTTGCATTGGCGGCATGTCGCTGATGATTGAACCAGGTAATCAAAGGCAGTGGCGGCAATGGAGTGATCTGTTGCTGTTGATCGGCCGGCAGCAGACGGATCTCAAATCCATGCTGCAGAGCCGGCAGGAAATGTTCACGTTCGGACGCTGCAGGCAGCCGGCAGAGAATGCGAATGAACAGCTCATCCAGCAGCTCCGCGGCAGATCCCGCCTGGATGGCCAGTTCCGCCAGTTCACTGTTCCAGCTGGCCCGTGTCAGAGTTGTGGTCAGAACGCCGTTGGCCAGAATTCCGGGCTGCAGCAGGTTGGGGTCCATGTCACGTCTGCTGATGGGCATCTGTCGGGACCCGTTCCAGCCAAACGCCTGCAGCACATCGGTGACGGTGCGCGCCGCAGGCAGGGACAGACTGGGGCGATCGCGTTCGTTATTCAGGCTGGCCAGCATCCATGCTCGTTTTGGCTGCCCCAGTGTCTGACGATTGCTGAGCGCTCGGCGGCCGTCGTGGACAAATGTCATCGCTTCCACATCCATCGCCGCCCCCACTGCCAGGTGGAGTGCATCCACAATCTGCTCAGCTGACAGACGACGCCTGAGGGGGCCGGGAAAAAACTGTGCCGCGATCTCTGCATTACCGGTGAACGTGCGGCGCTGCCATGTCTGCGACGTCATGATCACGCGAAACAGATGCCGCAGGTCATACCCGCTGGCAGTGAATTCGGCGGCGAGCCAGTCCAGCAGCTGCGGATTTACGCACTGCCGGCCTTCCCAGTCGTGCAGCGGTTCCACCAGCCCCCGTCCCATCAGCCGTGCCCAGACACGATTGGCGATCACCCGTGCAAAGCGGCGGTTCTGTGGTGCGGTAATCAACGCTGCCAGTCGTTCCCGACTGTCTTCCGGATTCTGCAGCAGCCCACTGATCTGTTCGTCGTCGAGCAGACCGAGCGATTCAGCAAACGGCCATGCCGGTGGTACCGGCTCATCGGGACGCAGTGTCACTTCAATCAGCGGTGTGCGTGATTTATGAGACTCAAAGAACGCCGCCGGAACGCGACTGCTTGCCGGAACCGTGGTCGTCTTTCGCTGCAGCATCGCCGCCAGCGAGAACAGGTCCTTCTGAGTCGTGCTGTGATACGGCGCGTCATGGCAGCGGGCACACTGCATGTCAATGCCCAGAAATGCTGCGGCAACGATATGAGCCTTGGCGGCCATCGGAGCATCGTTCTCTGCCGCCATGGCAAATCCGGCCGGTCCGCCTTCGTGAGCACCCCCGTCCATCAGCAGCAGTTCCGTGATCATCCGATCCAGAGGCTTGCGGTCGATGAATGATTCATACAGAAAGAAACGGAACGGCCCGGTACTTCCCTGCGACTGATTCAGCAGTGTTGGGTTTTCTGCCAGCAGGTCCTGCCATTCACCCATCATGTTGTCTGCAAAGCGATCGTCATGCAGCAACTGGTCAATCAGCGCACCGCGGCGTGCCGCGATCGGCTGAGCAAGAAAGTCTCGATACTCCTGCAGCGTCGGAGGAACACCGGTCAGATCCAGGAATACGCGTCGCAGAAACGCCTGGTCAGCGACGGG
>JALQUR010000635.1 GCA_023260695.1 Planctomycetaceae bacterium | reverse complement strand
TCCAGATCACATACAATGTATTCATTGGTATGAGACAGGAGCGACATCACTCGCTGCATTCCACGCATATCCACAGGATTGAAGCTCGGAAACAATGTTGCTGCTGACAACAGACGCAGCCCGCATTCATGCTCCGTGATGCAGCCCTGCAGCACTGCCTCATCAAGACTCTCCACCTTGTCGCAGATCTCAGAAAGTGAATAGGACGCCTTCAGATCCAGCAGTGCCTCCAGATCACCACCTTCCACTTTCAGGTCAACCAGAGCACAAGGTGTGTTGTCCGAGGCCAGAATTGCTGCCAGATTCGCCGCAATCAGACTGCAGCCACTCCCACCCCCTGCTGAAAAGACTCCCACACTGCAGGCATTCATCGGGCGATAGGCACTGCGTTCCAGAGCAAATGTCAGCTCAGATTCCAGCTCCGACTGATCCAGATACTCAGCTGCCCCGGACCGGATCGCTCGCAGCACAAGACGAGTATCGTCAATCGGCCCCATTACCAGCAGACGACCAGGAAGCTGTTCGCAGATTGTCGCAATGGCCTGCAGGCCAAGTTCTCGATCCGCAGGCATGACCAGCACAATCGTGGAGTCACGCCCGAGACTGTTACCGTTCCCCGAAGTTGCCCCGGAGTGTTTCTCAATCATCGACGCCACTTCTGACGTGCGAAAGCGATCGTTTCGCGAAAACTCCAGCCCTCGGGAGTAAACCAGGCTCTGCAGCCGTTCGGTAATTGAATGATCGTCGCTGACCAGGAGAAGTCGCATGAGTCAGGATCCTGCTGCATTGCCTTTGACCGTGCCTTCCTCTCGACGACAGCAGGCTGCTACAGCCACTCACTGATCCCGTTCAGGAAGCCGAAATCCCCCAAGGCTGCCCGTATTCCGATGTGTCGGTCACGAAAAACTCCTGAGGTGCTGTTGAAAGGCCATTTGCCGCAGGAAATCCGCCATTGATCACGGGGATTTACTCAAACTCAGAACGTCTCGTTTTCCAGCCAGCGATTGCGTTCCAGAAACTCCCGCTTCCAGTAGTAATGGTCCAGAATTCCCGTCACAGAACGCCCGGTAATCCGCAATGCCGCATACAACGCCTCAACTGTCGCCAGCCCCTCCTGAGGATCCTCAAAAAGAATCGATTTTCGAGGGTATGCAGTCACCAGCGGTGGCAGGGACCGTACCGGCAGATCGGCAAATGTCGGCTCCATTTGCGCAGCACGACGCCACGTGCCATCCAGCAGCAGCAGCCCTTTGTCACGGTCCTCCAGCGACAGCAACGGTCCCCCAAGTCCAATGCGAACATAGGTTTCCGGATCGACTGAAATGGCCCGTGGAAACGTCACAAAGCTCAGCTCCGGGTGCTTTCGCAGCGCTTCCACGGTACACTTGCTGCGACGTTCCTTCGGATGCACCACAATGACAGTACGACGCAAACCGTCCCTCTGTCCCTCGCTGTCTTCCCCGGATGCAGTCATCCTTCTGACCGTATCCGCTCAATTTCCGCATTCAGACTCGCAATCTCTCCCTCCAGTCTGGGAATTTCCCGCGGGTCGTCAGGTTGATTGCGAGCAGCCTTGAGCAGGGTCTGCAGTTTCTGGATCTTGTTACGAGCAGCTTCAATCTGTTTCTGCTGTTTCTTATTCAGCCCCATCCCTGTGAATTCTCCTTGCTGTGTGATGCTCGCTGCGGAAAAAGTCGTTAATGAACCTGGAGCCAGCAGAAATTGAGAACGTCACTGCAGGCATCTGACTTCTGCAGGCATCTGACTTCGCCGAACTTCGAACTCTTCCCCGCTCGCTATGGTATCGTCCGCACACACGTCTGAAAATCATGAGCCAGTCAACTTCTGATCTCATGGAACTGCTGCAGAACGCACTGCAGTCCGAATCGCTGCGGAAGCTCACGCTGAGCGGACCTGCGAAGTCTGACGCCGAGTTCGTACGGATCGATGTGCGCCCGGTCACTCTGCGGAAGGGCCTGTTCTATCAGTTTGCGTCACGAACACCGACGCAGGAATTTCACCACAACGTTGCTCCGGACTCCTTCATGCAGTTTCTGTCTGAGCGACTTGCTGATGGCTACCAGAACCTGAATCTGCAGACGACGGATCACCGCATCAGCGGACAGCTCCGTCGCGACGGCACCTGGAAGCTCCTGCAGGACTTCGCTGATCTGCCATCCACCGAACAGACGCCGACCTCCCATGATCGAGTCCGCAATTACCTGATCCCCGAAGGAACGCCCTGTCCGTTCCTGATTGAAACCGGCATCATGACTGCGAACGGTAAAGTTCGTTCCAGTCACTCCCGCAAGTTCCGCCAGATCAATCGCTTTCTCGAATTCATCTTTGATATCGCCACCGCACTGCCTGCTGATCGACCTGTGCAGATCGTCGATTTTGGGTGCGGGAAAAGCTATCTCACGTTCGCCACACAGCACCTGTTTCAGAAGGTGCTGCAGCGTCCCTGCAATCTGATCGGGCTGGATCGCCGCAGTGATGTCGTCAGCACGTGTACGGAAATCACGAGTCGACTGAAGCTGGACAACCTGCGTTTCGAAACGGGAGCCATTTCCGACTTTCAGTCCGCCACACCACCGGACCTCGTCATCTCACTGCATGCCTGCGATACCGCAACTGATGATGCACTCCTGCAATCTGTGCTCTGGAACAGCTCTGCTGTGCTGGCCGTTCCCTGTTGCCAGAAGGAACTGCATCAGACCCTTGCCGGATCACCTGCACTGCCACCGCTGACATCATGGGGAATCATTGCAGAGCGGTTTGCATCGCTGGCGACTGATGCCACCCGTGCAGCACTGATGCGTACTCAGGGTTATGAAACACAGGTGCTCGAGTTCATTGAGACAGATCACACACCCAAGAATCTGCTGATCAGAAGCGTGCGCCGGGCCTCAGCGCAGAATGCAGATGCCAGGGCAGCCGCATTGCAGGAAGTCAGACAACTCCGCGAACAGCTGCAGATCGGACCATTGCAGCTGGAGCGAGGACTTTCCGCAGCCGGTCTGCTCGATTCCTCTGCAGCAGTGACATGCGAGGAGGACTCCGCGTGAAAACATTGATCACACTGTGCACCTACAACGAACGCGAAAACCTCACGGAGCTGATTCCCGAACTGCTGACGGTTGCAGAATCCGCTGACCTGCTCGTAGTCGATGACAATTCGCCCGATGGCACCGGAGATCTGGTGCAGTCTCTGGCCAGTCAGAATCCCCGTGTACGGCTGCTGCGACGGCCCGGCAAGCAGGGCCTCGGCACAGCCACCATGGCCGCCTTTCAGTATGGGTTACAGCATGAATACGACCTGCTTTTGAATATGGATGCAGACTTCAGTCATCCTCCCGATGTCGTTCCGCGCCTGCTGCAGGCCGCAGATTCTGCCGACATCGCCATCGCCTCCAGATATGTGGAAGGTGGCGGTGTTCTTGGCTGGACCTTCGGCCGCCGCATGATGAGTCGCCTGATCAACATCTGGGCACGCACGCTGCTCGGGCTGAGTGTCGGGGACACAAGTGGCAGCTTCCGCTGTTACCGCACCTCACTCCTGCGGCAGGTGGACTGGTCCAGAGCAGTTTCAAAGGGCTATGGCATTCAGGAAGAAATCCTGTATCGCTGCCGCAAAGCTGGTGGCAGCATGCAGGAAGTTCCCTTCTTCTTCGATGACCGCAGACATGGTGTGACCAAAATCAGTCTGCGCGAAAGCATCAATGCTGTGCGTGATATTCTCTGGGTGGGATTTCTGCGACTCTTTCACTGACCCTCAGCTCCGGCAGACTGATATTTCTGTCCCCTCTCTTCTGACCCTGAAGACTGCAACAAAACGATGACCGCGGAATACGTCATAGGAATTGATCTCGGCACCACAAATTGTGTTCTGGCCTGTGCCCCCGCTGATGGTGACACCGCTGATGTAAGACTGCTGCAGATCCCTCAGCTCACCGCCGAACAGACCGTCGAAACGCGCAGTTCGCTGCCATCGTTCCTGTTCCTGACCAATGAACGGGAACAGTCACAACAACTGTTCCCCTCTCCATTCGGCCTCACAGCCGCTTCTGCAGTGGGAACTGCCGCAGCTGTCAGAGCAGCAGACTTTCCCGAACGCACGGTCAACGCTGCCAAATCCTGGCTGTCATACTCCGGCGTTGATCGCACACAACCAATCCTGCCGTGGCAGTCTCCGGAAAGCGACCTGAAGATCTCTCCGGTCGACGCTTCCCGACAACTGCTGGAACACCTGATCGCTGCCTGGCAGCAGGAATATCCCGGCGTCAGCTTTGCTGAGCAAAGCGTTGTGCTGACAGTCCCGGCATCGTTTGATCCTGCTGCCAGAGAACTGACCGCGACGGCAGCAAGGCTGGCGGGATTCCCGGCAGACTTTGTCCTCCTCGAAGAACCACAGGCAGCCGCCTATGCCTGGTTGTACGCCGCCGGCGATGACTGGAGGAAAACGCTGCAGCCCGGTGAACAACTCCTCATCTGTGATATCGGCGGCGGAACAACCGACCTGACTCTGCTGGAAGCAGCAGACGAAGACGGAAATCTGACACTCAATCGCATCGCCGTCGGCAACCACCTGCTCGTCGGTGGCGACAACATGGATCTGGCACTCGCACACCACTGCGCCGGTCTCTTTGCAGAGCAGGGCACCAGCCTTGATCCATGGCAGACCGTATCGCTGTGGCACTCCTGTCGCATGGCCAAGGAAAGCCTGCTGAGTGATGGTGGCCCGGAACAGTGCACGATTTCAATTCCCGGTCGCAGCAGCCGACTGATCGGTGGCATGGTCTCCGTGGAAGTCTCTGCTGCTGCTGCTGCCACACTGCTGCTGGAAGGATTTCTGCCGCTGGTCGATGCCGACGCAGCTCCGCAGCGTGCTCCTCGCTCCGGGTTTCGCGAACTGGGCCTTCCGTGGGAAACAGATACCGCAATCACGCGACATCTGGCAGAGTTTCTGAAGCGATCCGCCTCCACTTCACAGCTTCGGCACGTGCTGTTCAACGGCGGCGTTTTTCGCAGTCCGGCGTTGCAGCAGCGTCTGCTGCTGCAGCTGCAGCAGTGGCTTCCGGATCACCCACCAGCGCCCGTGCAGCCGCACACCGATCTCGATTCTGCAGTGGCTCGCGGCGCCTGTTTCTACGGCTGGACCAGAAACAACAAGGGCATCCGCATTCGCGGTGGCGCCCCCCGGTCATACTACGTCGGAATCGAAACCTCCGGACTGGCTGTCCCCGGTATTCCCCGACCACTGAAAGCGCTCTGCGTTGTGCCACAGGGCATGGAGGAAGGGACCCGCATCGATATCCCGTCCGACGGAATCGGACTGATTGTCGGTGAACGCACACAATTTCGCTTCTTCAGTTCCGCCTGCCGCAGGCAGGATACCCCGGGACAATTACTGTCACGCTGGTCGGCAGAGGAAATTAGTGAAACGAATTCGCTGGAATCCACACTCGACGCAGATGAAGCATCCGAAGATGGCTGGGTTCCCGTCGGCTTCCGCTCGGTCATTACCGAACTCGGTATGTTCGAACTCTGGTGCGTCACGACCGATGGCAGTCGCAGCTGGAAACTGGAATTCAGTATTCGCGAAACCGTCGACTGATCGGCTCGGCAGTACAAATCAGCGCGAGGGCTCCGCCGCCGTTTCCGCCAGCTGCCGCAGCACAAACGTAATGGCTGCATGCGTGTCCGCAGCATTGGTACTGTGACCACCATCTTCCCGATGCAGCAACGATGTTCGGCCACCGTCTTTCTGCAGCCGCTGCATCAGACGCAGCACGCTGTCTGCTGGTACGAGTGTATCCTTGCCGCCGGTCGTCGCGGCCACCGGCATGCGCAAGAGTCTGTCGGCATGCAGTTCGGCGGAGCGGCTGCGGTACACATCCGGAACTTCTTCTTTCGTGCCTCCGTACGCAGCCGCAATGGCGTCCTGAAACTTGTCGTACTCCACCAGATTCGCGGTACCGTTGAGTGAAACCACGGCGTCAATCTGTTCCGGATGCAGCGC
>JALQUR010000588.1 GCA_023260695.1 Planctomycetaceae bacterium | reverse complement strand
CATTCCCTTCGATGTTCGTAGGACATGCCGGTAAGCGGATCAATTCCGCACAGAAAGGCTCGGCGGACGCAGCGATTGACGCAGTGCACCACCTGAATTTCATCGTCTGCCAGAACTTCCCGTCGATTGACTCGTGCCATCACAGAACTCCCCGAAATCCAGTCCCAGAATCGACTTGCCGAATATCTTGTTATCCTCAGACTGGGTTGTCAACAATGGATGGCCCCATTAACCACCTTTCATGCCATTCAATTTCGGGTGAAGAGTCAGACGAAAACTGCTATCATCCCGGACATGTGCAGCCCTCGCGATTTCGCTGCTGCTGATTGGATTTCGTTACAGTCGCGATCATCCTGCGGAGTGCGAGAGTATGGCCAATTCCACAGACAAGAGCATGATTGTGAGGTTTGTGCTGGACCCCGATATCTATGGGGCCGGGCCTCATGAACTTGGTATGCATCGGCGGATTCTGGCCCAGTGGAGAAGTTTCGGTGTGCGAGCGATAGGGCCTACGGCACCTGAGATTTCCGATCTGATTCGGCAACTCCCTCAGAAAATCATGATGCTCTACCGGGAGCACCTGAAACACAATTACTTGACAAGCTTTCGAGTGACTGCCGACATTGTTGGTCTTGAGACGGTCGAGACGCGGGAGCAATTGCGGGCATACAAGAACATCGCTGAAGTCGCATGTGTAGATGAGACTCGCGCATGTGTCCTTGGTTTGGCTGATGATGAAATCAGTTTGACCGATCCTGACATGCCTGAGGTGGTCCCGTTAAAATCTTTCGACTTGGCAGAGGCAGTTGTAGCGGCTAAAACCATATCGCAGCAGAGTATTGAAAAAGGGGAAAGGTTATCGCAAATCTGGAATCAGCGATTTGAAACTCTTGCTAAATATTGTCGGAAGGTCGTCGTTGCTGATCGATATGGCGCTTCAGACTTAGCCGAGAATAACAGGATCGCCAGTCAGAAACGGGATTGGTTTCTGAACCAACTAGACCGGTGTGGAAGTCAAGTCAGAGTCACTTTGCTTGTTGGGGACAACAAACAAAAGAACTCTGGTCAGCCGATAGCGGACAAGATTTGCTCACAGTTTTCCTCGCATCGTGGCGGAGTTAAGAGCCTTGAGGTTTTTGTATCACCGGATTTTCTCTGGCAGGGTTATAGCGAAGGTGCGAACGGCGGGTCGCATGGTCGTTTCATACGTTTTGACGATCGGGTGTTGCAGATTGATACTGGCTTGGAACTGTTTGAACACGAAAAGATCCAACGAAATACGCAGTTCACTCTTGTTGAACTTCAACGCATTCATAGGAACATCCAGCGGGTCCTGAGCAGCAAATGCAGGGAATATGAAGAAGTCATTGGCTACGCCAAATGGCCGAGCTAAAACATCGCCTTCTCCGAGTTCGCTCTGCGGGAGCTTGACGATGATCCCCGTGCTACCACTTCTTTCATTGGGGTTGCAACTCCTGCATGCAGGTGCTGACGGCGGGTGGGACAGCAGTTTTGTCATTGCTCTTATCCCATCTGGACACGCAGTTTGAGCCGGCTCGCGTCTCGATGGTACTCTGGAGGAGGCATGTTTCTACGTCTTGTCGTTTTCCACACCGTCAATACCGATCGCCTGCAGGAGTGGCCCCGGCGTTGTTTTGATCAGAACCGCCTGTTGTACGAATTCGTAGTCGTCGGCTGTTGCTGAGTTGATATGTGCAATTTGGTTTCTGATGTTGGCACAGCGATGCAATGCGTCCAGAACATTCCGTCGCCTTAGCTGCGTGCACAGCGGTTCCGGAAGTCGCTTCAGGAATCGCCGCCATTCGGTCAGAAGTTCGGACTCCCGTGAGTCAGCTCGCATGGCAGCTTTTGTTAACGCGCGAGCAATGCTGCCAAGTGCTGGCAGGTGCCCCTGCTCTGCGCAACGAACAAAATCTCGCAGGTCACGCTCTCCTGTGCGAATCGTATTCTGCGGCATGCTCTGCATGAATTGACCAACGAGACGCATCGCGTATTCCCGCTCGACAATCTTGCAATAGTAGAGCGTCACCGCCAACGCCAGTTTTTCACTTTGTTTTTCCGCCAGACATGCCGATTCCAGCCAGTCCCGCGATTCGGATGACAGGTTCTCGGCCCACGGAAGCGATGCCTCAGTCTCAGTCACCTGCGGCTGTTGAGACAGTCGTGCTCGGGCAATTCGCTCACCGAGGTGGGCAGCTAGTTCTGAATTGCCACGACTGTTCAGACTGCGACGTTCCCGGGACAGCAACGTGTCTGCCGCGTCGTGATCACCGAGGTTAAGCAGGTATTCGGTTTTCCACGTAACGAGTTGTGGATCTCCGGGAACCCAACGGAGCCCAGCTTCCGCGATCTCTGAGGCCATTCTCAGATCGCCAGCAGCAACATACAGATTCAGCTTTTGCCTCCACGCAAGGTGGCACCTGTTGTCAAGATGGAGAGCCTGGTTCACTGCAGCCATTGCTTGTTCTGAGAGCTCTTCCTGGTTCAACGCATAGCTGCGGGCGACAAATCCCAATGCGTGAGTATTCCCCCAGGGATGGACATACCCCGGTCTCAGTGGTCGCTTGAGTAACTCATCAACGATCAGATGCGTCAGCTCTGGAGCCTCGAAGTGGCTGCTGATTAGCGCCCTGGATGCCAGCACATGGGGGAAATCTGGAAGCCAGGCAATGTCACCGTTCGCTTCGGCGTGCTCTCCGCTTGCAAGGTGACGCATTGACATCAGGACGAACCAGTCAGGGGACAGTTTGTGCTGATTTGATAGTGATGTGAAGATTGACTCGAATGCAGTCGCTTGAGCTGAAGCGAGCAGACATCGTCCGAGCTCAAGCATCAACGTTTCTTCAGATTCTTCCGAGGTGATTGCGTCAGTGGCTGCCATCGCTTTCTGCGGTCGTATTTCACCCTGGGCATTGTCGGCCTTCGCCAGTTTCTCACGCAGCAGTTCTGCTGCCTCGCTGGGAAAACCGTTGTTTGCCAACCACTTCAGCGTCCATAGCTGCTGCTGCTTTTGCGGGATCCCTGTCGATTCGGCGTGCGCAGCCAGACGGTCAAATTGAGCTTTGCGGCCGTAAAGTACGACGATGGAAGCTATGATCTCAACGTCTGTTTCTTTCACCTTGTCGTTCGCCAGCCACGCTGCCAGCAGCTGATCCACTTCGGAAAATCGCTGTTCACTGGCAAGAAGCATCATTTCGAATGCGGCCATCTGTGTCGCTGAGAGCTTGATCGCGTGGAAAACCTCCCGGGCTTCGACGACGCGATCCAGATCGAGCAGCAAGGGAAGAAGAGAACCGCCGGCTGCGAGGTCAGTTGGTTCAATGGCGATCGACTCGAGAAATGCTGTCACAGCAAGTTCAAAGCACTGGTGATCCTCGGCGACAATCCCAATCTGGCACAATAAGTCGGAATACTTGTGCTTGGCAGTCCCCTTGAATCTGCGGCGGTTTTTCCACGCCCGGTTCAGTAGCGTCTGAACGAATCGTGGGGTCAGATATTCTGCAAGCGGTGAGTCATCCGCCTGCAACAAGAATCGTACGATCTCATCCGACGTCATG
Organism: Planctomycetaceae bacterium; assembly: GCA_023260695.1. Taxonomy (GTDB): domain Bacteria; phylum Planctomycetota; class Planctomycetia; order Planctomycetales; family Planctomycetaceae; genus SXXK01. Next base: position 43,251 of record JALQUR010000588.1, on the reverse strand, counting down.
TTGTCGTCGTTCAACACTGCAAGGATTAATTCGATACCCTCGCTGCAGCCATCGGGTAGTTCTCCGTTGGCGATGGCCTCTTCGATGTAGGGTTTCCATGTTTTCCATTCCCGCAATAGATCGTACCGCAGGCCAGCCTGCGATGTACCAGTGATCATCGACAGAATTGACGCCGGAGTCTGGTATCCGAGGTTGATTGCGCGATGGTGCCAGCGTAGTTCTTCTTCATGGTCTTTCTCTGCGTGCGGAATTGTATTTGCCCACAGATGGGCGGCATTGCCATGTTCCGGGTTCAGCTGCAACAGATGTCTGAGTGGTATGCGGGCATAAAGTACACATCCAACGCTCATGTAGGATGCCGCCAGGTTGCAGAGAGCCAGTTCGTGATCCGGCTCTGATTGGAGTACTTTTTCATAGTGTGTGATTGCTGCCCGAGAGTTACGTTCCTTTCCGGCAATCAGGCCCAGCAGCAAGTGTCCTTCGGCGTTGGCGGGATCCAGTGCATGCACCTGGCCGATAGTGCGGCGGGTGGCACTGTAGTCCCCAAGTGAATAATGTAGTTGACTGATCAATTGCAGTAGCCGCACATCGTCAGGATCCAATTTCAGCATCTGCCGCATGAAAAAAAGCTGGTAGCGAGCATGTTCCTGCTGCACTTCCACGGACGCAGTTTCTGTCCATGGCGGTGGGGGTGGCAGCTGAATTGGGCGCGGGCCGCCTTCCGGTGCATCATCAGACTGCAAGGCGGTCAGCGTATCGGAGTCGTAGGCTGTGGTATCGGGGAGAGTCACCGCTTTCTGCAGGCAGCTGATGGCCTGATCAAGCTGTTTTCGCTGCATCTGCGTGTTCGCCAAAAAACGCCAGGAAACTGCCGAGTCAGGCAGCAATTCGGTTGCCCGCTGTGCAAACCGTTGGGCCATCGCGGGTACTCCGGAACCACTGAGTGCTGGCACCAGTTCAATGCAGGCCAGACCTTCCACTTCCGGAAAATCACACGCACGCTGAAGAGCCTCAATCCCCAGATTTCGCAGCTCTTCAGAATCATCCAGAAAACCGTCATAAACCTGGAAACGTCCCAGATCGTACCAGTCAATTCCTGTGCGATCAGACTCTGTCAGCTGAAGAATCCCCGCGACCCTTTTGCGACGCTCGGCCTTGAGGGGAATACTCGAACTGCCCGAATTCGCCGACCTGCCGCGCGTGGAATCCTTCTGGCTGCTTTTCTTGTTCGAGCGATATCCGGAACGGCGGCTTTGCTTACGACGGCCCATATTCAGGTCTCAATTTCAAAACAGAGGGCAGGGGAGTTTCCTGGCGATGATCAGTTGGTTGTCCGCGGCGGCGAAACAGGCGCGGTCTGGTTGTTCGCGGAGGCAATGCAACGCTATACTGCCGGCGTTAATGGTAACTCACCCAGCTTCCCTGGGTAAGTGAGAATCCCTGTCTCATTTACACATGGCCATTCTGACAGGTTGACCGAGATGTCGTTCGAGTTTTTCGCGGAACCAATTCTGAATTCTCCGTACGACTATCCGGGGCGCCACTGGGAGCTGGATAATTCCGGCCAGCCCACAACAAAGATCGTCGAACCTCAGCGAAGAGCAGAGTTTCTGACACGGATTCGGAAGCCAAAGTCGCCGGGAAAAAAGAAAGCTCGGCAGCAGGAACTGAACCTGCAGGGTGAGGCCAGCCTCAATTCGCAGTCCGGGCAAAATGCCCAATGTCGCCATATGCCGAGCAGCGCGGTGTAAGCCTGACGAATGTGAAGAACTTCCAAAAACCAGAGCCCCGATGCAGCCGGTTGCTCTGATTCCAGAAAGTGATTTGAATCAGGAGTGTAACCTTGAGTAGACCCGCACTGCAGTCATTGCGACTGACAAATTTCAAGCCGTACGGTCAGAAGATTGAGATTCCGTTAGCACCTGTGACCCTGATCTACGGCCCGAATTCCGCCGGTAAGAGCTCAATCATTCAGTCGTTACTGCTAATGAAGCAGACCGTTGCTCGCGGCGATGGGATGCTGCAGCCGCAGGGCGAGCACATTGATCTTGGAAGTTTTGCTTCACTCATTCACAAGCATGACAGCACACGCAGTCTTGACGTAGGGCTGCGATTCAGACCCGCCGGGGAGCCAAAAGGCAGTTTATTGGACCAGTGGAAAAAAGATGAAGGCAGGGTGTCTCTTAATAAATGGCTAAAAGATAACGCTGCTAATTGGCGTGTCGGCAGCCTTGACCTTGAACTTTCCTTTAAGTCGATCGAGCCAGATATCAAATCGTCGGGGGGAATGCGCCGCCGTATCGCGTTTTCTATTCGAAAGGACAGTGGAGTCGATCTACAGCTTCCGTTTGAGACGTCGTTTGAGACGTCGTTTTCGCAGGAAATATTTTCTGAAGCATGGGGCATTGACCGGAAGGCCGTGTTTCGTTTGACTGAAAATGGGTGTCACTCTCTTGCTGACGCTGTTCTTCCGGAAATTCAAAAAAGGCAAGAAGAGTTTCTCTCCAGTGCGGAAGGTACGGGTTCCTTAACGGATGAGCAGATCCGGAGCGGCATTCTTGATTTCTTGCAGGAGGTGGAGTCGGAGTGCAAAGGCCGTCTTTTCCCCGAAGAGTTAGAGTGGAATGGAATTGACGGGCCGTCTTCGGATTACAAGTATAATGAATGGGAGAACTTCTTGCAGGAACTCGAGTTCTTCTTGCAAGATCTTGCCAAACCACCAAAGCAGTTCCTTGCCGGTCTGCAATATGTTGGACCACTTCGCAGTCGTCCGCTGCGGGTCTATCAAGGTGAGAACGATCCGAATTGGCGAATTCGCTCCGATGGTACCAATTGGTTCCGTCCCCTTGTGCATCAGGCGAGTTATGCCAAGAGGGTGATCAACGAGTGGTTTAAAGAGTTTAAGCTTGGATACAAGATTTCCATCGACGAGATCGGAAGTGAAGTCTCTGGGGCAATCTACACGGCTTCATTAGTTGATCAGGGCGATGTGAAAGTGACACTGGCGGATGCTGGATTCGGTCTAAGCCAACTGCTTCCGATTATGGTGTCCGTTTTTGCAGACCCCTGCAGCGCTGTCTGCGTCGAGCAACCCGAACTCCATCTGCATCCACGGCTGCAGGCACAGTTGGCCGATTATTTGGCGTGTACCGCAGGGGTTATGAAGCCACAGGACATCGCACAGAAGAGCGAAGAGCTGCGAGCAGGGTCACTGAGTAGTGATGATCGCGCCGCTCAGTGGATTGTGGAGACCCACAGCGAACTGTTGATCATGCGACTGCAGCGACGTATTCGTGAGCGCAAACTGAGTCATCAGGATATCTCAGTGCTGTACGTCGACCGAGATGAGAATGGGAGCTACGTGCAGCAACTGCGGCTGGACGAAGACGGCGAATTCATTGATGACTGGCCGGATGGATTCTTCGATGATGGGTTTCAGGAACTTTACCCTCGCTCTTGATGCCGATTCTTTCGCTTCGCCGTCGCTGTCGCCGCGGTTGGAGAGCTGTTGCACCGACGAAATGCAGCCGAGATCGAATGGGAAGTCAAAAGGATTGAGTTTGCATAATGGACTGTTGCGTTGACATCACGTGAAGGTGGATCTGGCAGATGCAGAGCGTCGAGATTGTCCGTGGAATACTGGATCGCCACGATCTGAAAGAGCCCGATGGTCGTGCATTGTATGCGTATCGTTTAACTGACGAAGAAACACAGCAGTTGGGGCAGGCTTTACAGAGCGAGTTACAGAACCGAACGCAGTATACGTCGCGGGCGGTGTGCGGAGCGTTTTGTTTATTCGCGGCTGAATGGTTCTGCCGCAATCACACAGAAGGACGCTGGAAATGGGAGCGAATCTTTGCTGATGGCCTGCAGCTGGACGGAGACGTTTTACAGTGGGCGTTGCAGAACAACAATCGCACTCAAATGGCTCAGCGCGGTCTGCTGTGGTGGAAAACGCCATTGGTTGAACTGGAAGGTTCACGCCGGTTTCTTGCGTCTGTGGTCTGCCAGGGCGGACTGCCTTTGCGAACTCTGCGGATGCATGGTTCGGCTTTAAATCGCTTCCTGACATCCGTGCTGCGACAGCAGGAGCGTTTTCCGACGCGTTCGATGGGTGAGCTGATCGAGGAAAAAGAAGAGTTGCTGCCACAGTCGTTGCAGAATGACGTGGTTTACGACCTGTCCCATAAATTGCTGAGTGCAGTGGTGCAACTGCGAGCTGCTGGCAGCGAGAGTGAGACTGACGGCCCCGCACGCGTGCGTGGTCTGGACCTGCGATATCCGCGCTGGCGAAATCAGATTCCATTACGAATTGGGGATCGCGACGCCGAGGCACTGCTGTTAGGTTTGCTGGAAACGGAGACTGCAGATGCTGGTGTTCGACTTCCGGAAATTCAGACGGAGTTGCAGTGGAAGCAGAACGGCGAGTTTTCTCTCTTCCGCCATCTTGCCGGGCCTGCAGAGCTTAGCGAAGATGCATTGGTTCGTCTTGCGAACCAATGCGATGCTTCTCTGCTTGCTGGTCAGATGCGAGTTGTGCTGATGACCGACCGGCATGAAGAAGTTGTCGCCAGGCTGCTGCGAACACGTGCTGAAAAGCCGTGGAGATTGATCTGTGATCGCGGTGGTGTACGGGACGACAAGGCGATTGATGCGATCTGGCTGGAGCTGGATACGGGATCTCCCACAAGACTGGAGGCAGCCGTAGCTGGTGGCGAAGCACTTGATCATGACCTGCCGTGGGTGTTTGCCGCGGAAAATCCGGGTGAGCTACTTGGTGTTGGTCGTGTCCGGACTCGCAGAACTTGCGTGCGTGTCTGTCTTCCGAGGGAAGCCAGTTTGCGACTGATCGATGCAGCTGGGGAGCCGAAGCATCTGGGAATCACCATAGGTGAACGCGATGTCTTTGAGGTTTCTGACAGTTGCGAGGTGCTTTCCAACGGCGAGCGATTCAGTGTGCAGTGTGGGCAGGCAGTGGACGATTCGTTTCGACTGCAGTTGCAAGGCCGACGGCAGCAGCTTGGGTTTGGCGGCGATACGGTGTTCTGCGGAATGCCAGAGATCATTGCGATGGACGAGATGGGGTTTTGCCGGCGTCTTGAACGTCGCTCAATCGAGGTTCAGTATCAGCAACGGGGGGCTGCGCTGCAGATTGCTGGGGATGATCGTTCCTGTGGGAAGCTGGTGTACCGAATCCGAGAGAACGACGAACTTGTATCCCAGATTCGGGGGGTGGTTGTTCCGGCAGACTTTCGTTGTCAAATCCGCCCGGACGCACGCGGTGGCAGGATTGTTCTGCAGTCTTCCAGACTACGTGAAGTGCATGTCCAGGCGTCCGGGCTATTCCAGACGTCCGTCGAACGCCTCAGTGGACGCTTCGAAATATGGGTGAGTCTGAGTGGTGCGGAACGACCGGATTCTGTGCTGCTTTTGTTGCTGTTCGACAACGGCGATGACCTGTCTGTGCGTGTTGGAAATCCCACGGTCTGTGCGCAGGTTGTCAATGTTCTGGGTGATCAGGTTGGGGCGCAACTGGCTGTCGAACAATTTCACCAGATGAGCCTGCGAGTCACTTCGGCAAGCAGATCAATTCCGACCGTTGAGTTGCGGCAGCAGGATCGCGAACTGCTGGCACGCATGCGGCCAGCCAAAGGCGGTGAAACAACGTTCGAATTGCCTTTGTCGGTTCTGGAGTCCCGCATTCGAGCGATTCTGGCCAGCCGTGGAAACCTGGACGATACGCTGCAATTGCAGGTGATGCAGGGAGCTTTTGGCAAACCACTTTTGAGCGTCACGATTCAGCAATACTATTCAGCAGCAAAACCGACCTACTCCGCGGACGAACTTGGCCAGGATGCGTTCGCAGATGTTGAGATACCCGCGAAACTGGCTGAGGAACTGGACCTGAAACATCATGAGTTAAGGCTTGAACTCTGTCCCATGGGACGCCCGCTGGAAACGCTGCCGGAGCATGTCACTGAAATAGAGTTCGGTGTTTGGCGTGTTGCCACTGGGAAGTTGCCGCAGGGGCCGTATCTGGCCACCGTCTTTATCGACAACGGGTTCAAATGCCTGCGCCCTGTGCTGTTGAATGCACGGCGTGATGATTCGCTGACGTTGGCCGAATTGCCGGAGGAACCGGATCTCGCTCAAGTGGTCCAGATTGTCGACCGCTCGGATCGTATTGCTGCCATTGACTCTTTTCTGAAACGCATGCAGGAGCAGCCGTTGAGCGGCGTCTGGGTTGAGGAAGTGAAGCCACTGCTGGAGGCATGTTACGTCAAGCCCATGGCAACGTTTGATGTAATTGCCCGGTTGGCCGCTAACACCCGCGCCGCGACAGTTCTGTCGATTTATGCCGGTCAAGGGGCAAGATTCTGGGAACGAATGCAGCATCTGCCGTTTTTGTGGTCGCTGATCCCCATTCGGGACTGGGTTTTAACGGCCGAAAAATGGTACGACGCAATGTGTTCCCTGTTTCCTGATGAACTTGGCCACGAGCTGCTGCAGAACTCTTTGCGTGGCGAATTGCGTCGTTGGCTCGGCATAGATTCCCGCAAACCTGAGTCATTGAATTGCGCCGGATTGATCGTGGAATTCATCCTGCAACAGAAGCTGGGAAACGTCGTTGAAAGCGATCGTCTGGCCGAGTTGTTGCCGAACAGTCAGGAGAAACACTGTCAGACCATTTCAGATGCACGACAGGCGTTGATTACTCGCTTTAATCTGCTGGATGAGCACGGTTCCCGCGATTTCTGGCCGCGCCCCCGGCTGTTCGCCTGGGACCTCGCAAGAAAGCAGTTCGCGAGATATCGGAGTGTCTGGGCTGCGGAGCCGGAGTATTTTTCGAATCAGGTTTCTGTTCTGAATGCTCCGCTGGTCGCGGCTTATTGTAGTGTCTGTGCAGTTGACGTACCGGCCGAGAATCGTGCCCCTTTTCAGGTGATTCGAGGCATTGATGATTGTTGGTTCGATAGCAGTTTCTCGAGCGCCTGTTTCTTATTGGCGGGACAACAATTAGCGCAGGATCCACGGTTCTTTCAGAGTAATGAGGCCTGAAATGGATAAACCAGCAGCGTACTTTGGCTCACTTTACCGGGCATTTTCAGAGCGAAGTGCGCGGGCATCGCTCAGCCAGCAACGCATACGCAATCGTGCACTGCGGAATTCGTTGCAGGAGATTCTGGAACGGTTGCCCGGGGAAGACCCCCGTTCGCTGCAGGGCGATCCGGTTTTTGAAGCATTATTCGAATATGAAGCTGGAGAATGCACGGTTGCAGATTGTTCGTTCCTGCATCCAACAACAGTACAAACGCTGGACAATCCACCACAAAACCATCGGGAGCGCCGGTTTCCGCGCGATCGCCGGCCGTATCTGCACCAACTGACGGCCTGGGAACTGCTGAATCAGGCCCAGCCTCAATCTGTTGTGGTGAGCACTGGAACTGCCAGCGGTAAGACCGAGTGTTTTCTGGTGCCAATTCTGAACGATCTGATTCGGGAGTACGAAGAAGGTGGGCGTAGAAAGCTTGAGGGTGTGCGGGCGTTGTTTCTGTATCCCCTGAACGCATTGATCAATTCGCAGAAGGAACGCCTTGCTGCGTGGACGTCCGGTATGGGCGAGGGTGTGCGTTTCTGTTTGTACAACGGCGCTACACCCAATACTGAACCGGCACACAAGTCAGAAGGGACGCCTGAGGAGGTACGGACTCGGGTTGAATTGCGTCGCAGCCCTCCTCCAATTCTGGTCACCAATGTCACCATGCTGGAATACATGCTGCTGCGGAAGGTGGATGAACCGATTACGGCCACTTCGCAGGGCAAATTACGGTGGATCGTTCTGGATGAAGCTCATACGTATCTTGGCTCCAAGGCGGCCGAGATTGCATTGTTGTTACGACGTGTAATGTTTGCGTTTCAGGTCGACCCAGCCACGGTTCGTTTTGTCGCGACTTCGGCAACGATTGGAGATGATTCTGAAGATTCCCGTCAGCGACTGAAGAAGTTTCTGGCGGACCTTGCAGGCGTGAGCGCCCGGCAGGTGCATGTGGTGACCGGCACTCGGATTATGCCCAGGTTAGATCCTGCAGGGGCAGATCTGCCAATGTCAGAGTTGCCGCAGATTCTTCGCCGACCGTCTGCGGGCGAGCGGCGTGACGGCCTTGAGCGAGTGCCAGAGATTCGCGGTCTTCGCGAGAAACTCAGCAAGAATCCGATGACGTTGCAGGAAGTGGGACAGTCGCTGGGTGGGACCATGAGCGAGCGTGACGTCGTGGAACTGCTCGATGCGTGTTCCGAGAAACCGTCCGTCGGAGTGTCACTGCAGGCATTGCTTCCACTGCGAGGGAATTTCTTTTTGCGAACTCAACCGGGAATCTGGGCGTGCTGGAACCGCAACTGCTCAGAACGATCCGGACATCTGGAAAGCGAAGACTGGTACGCCGGAGCGGTCTATACGGAGTATCGCCGCCAGTGTCATTGCGGTTCGCCGGTATTTGAGATTGTGCTTTGCAGAGATTGTGGAGAGCCGTATATGGCAGCGAAGGATGCTTGCGTCGATGGTCACCATGTGCTGCAACCCTGTTTCTGGAACACTCAGCGTTCAAGCGACGAAATGCAGTTTCAGCTGGATGATTCAGGGAGCGAAGCAGCAACCGGAAGCGAAGAATGGGAAAAGGAGAGCTCCGATTTGAGCAGTCGTCGGCTGATTCTGCTGAGTGAACTGGATGGTGCTGAGCAGGTGTTTCACGATGTACGCAATGGCGTTGAGTTGCCTGGCAGCCAGGAATCGGAGCACCGCGTGGCCACTCAGCTTGCCAGTGTTACGGCGGAAGAGACGAGTTGCCTGCGCTGTCGGCAGGGCGGAGATCTGAAGACGCTTACGCAGCGTTTTCGCCCAATGGTGACACGCACGCCTGCGGTGATGCGGTCAGCGGTGCCAGCCCTGCTGGAATCTGTCCCACCTGTGGAGACAAAGAATTCACTGCCATCGTGTGGAAGACAGTTGTTGACGTTTACGGATTCACGGCCGGGGACCGCGCGTTTCGCAGCAAGAGCTCAGCAGGATTTTGAGTCAAGTTTTGTCCGCAGTTTCCTGTACCACAAACTCTGGAGTGAGCAACGGCAACCAGCGACTGACGAGCGAGAGAAAATTGAGGGTGACATCAACGCGCTGGAGTCGGTTGCCTCTGGCAATCCTGTCATTCGACGCATGCTCGACGGCAAACGGAAGGAACTCGCTCTGCTGACAGGGAACGCATCACGGAGTTTCCCATGGCAAACTGTGGTGAATTGGCTGGCGGATAAGGTCGAGGTAACAGAATTCCTTCGTGACGCAAGTTCGCTGCGATACCTGCAGTCCTCTGGGGACAGCGTGAAGATGGCGAGCAGGCTGCTCACTCGCGAGTTCATGAAGCGTGGTAGAAACATCATCTCTGTAGAGTCCCTGGGAATTGCAAGTCTGGTTTTTCCTCAGGTACAAACGACAGAGGCTCCGGCTGCGTGGGAGCGACGCGGATTGGGCATTGAGGATTGGCATGCATACCTGAAAATCTGCCTCGACTTTGGATTTCGTGAACGCAATTGCGTTGTCCTGAACCGTGATTTTCGCCGTTGGTCAGGAACTGCCATCCGTTCGCAGCGGATGGGGGCAGCACAGATGAGTGAGGCACAAGTTCGCTGGCCGTCGATTTCGGCAGATCACAGGGAGAATCGACTTATCACGGTTCTGCAATTGGCAGCCGGGCTCAACATGCATACCTCCGACGACGCCGAATGGGCGGATCAGGTTTTGCGAGATGCCTGGAAATCGCTGATGCAGCTCAATCTGTTCGATGAATCAACTGAAGGTTGGATGCTGAGACTGGACCACGCAAGTATACAGTTGCCTGATCGCCTATGGATGTGTTCAGTCACGCAGCGTCCGCTGGATAATGTACTTCGAGGCATCAGTCCGTATCACAGAGCGAAGTCATTTTCTGCATTTGAGCGTTGTCCACCGTATCGTGTTCCGGAATTCCCTTTTGCGATGCGGCATACTCGCGACGGAGAGATTGCCACTGACTCGCAGATTTTTCATTGGCTGGAGAACGACTCCGTGGTCCAGCAGCTTCGCGAGGCACTTGGTTGGAATGAATTCAATGATCGGATCGCACTCTATGCAAATTACGCCGAAGTAGCAGAGCACTCCGGGCAGTTATCCAAGGAGAGACTTCGGGTACTGGAGGACCGTTTTCGACAGCATAAGACGAACATTCTGAGTTGTTCCACAACAATGGAGATGGGGATTGACATCGGTGGTCTGAGTGCGGTGGCGATGAGCAACGCTCCACCCAGTTCGGCAAATTGGCTGCAGCGTGCAGGACGAGCAGGTCGCCGCGATATCAGCCAGGCGAGCACGTTGACAGTCTGCCAGGATCAGCCGCATGAACGTGCGGTTTTTCGCAGGACAGCGTGGCCTTTTATCACTCCGGTCAATGTGCCGGTTGTTGCACTGAATAGTCGGCGAATTGTGCAGCGGCATATCAATGCGTTTCTGCTTAGTCATTTCTTGATGAAACAGACAGACAATGTGATCAAGCTGCAGTGTGAGTGGTTCTATTCTGCAGAGGATGGTTGTGATTCCCGATGTGCTCAGTTTCTGTCCTGGCTGGAGAGTTCCGCGGAGCAGGATGACGCATTGATGGGGGGCCTTGATACAGTGCGTGCAAAAACGATCCTGCACGCGGAGGACCGTCGGCTGCAGATCAGAGAATGTATCGAGCAGTTGCAGGACGGGTATCGAGACTGGCAGATCCAGACGGAATTGCTGCAGCGTGAGTATGACCTTGTAGTGGAACGTACGGGCAACGAAGACAGTGCAGCCGCCAGGGCGGCAGGGCATCGCCTGCAGCGACAAAGGGAAGACTTTCTGTTGACGGATCTGGCAACCTCAGGATTTCTTCCACGGCACGGTTTTCCAATGCATGTGCTGCCATTTGTGACGACAAGTGAGGAATCCATCGGAGCGGAAAGAAACGCAGCAGGGAGTCATCCCGGTGACGATGGGCGGGAGGACGGATTCAGTACGTTTCGCAGTTTTCCATCTCGCGAACTACCGATCGCTATTCGCGAGTATGCACCGGGGAATTCGATAGTCATTGATGGGTTGTCTTATAAGTCTGCCGGGCTTTCACTTCACTGGAAAATTCCGCCTGCGGACGAGCCACTCCGCGAGACGCAGGAGATTCGGCATATTTGGCGGTGCACGAATTGTGGGGCTTTTGATATCACAGAAAGTCCTCCTGATGCGTGTGATCGGTGCGGTGCGGCCAATCAACTTAAGATTGACGAGTTTATCCGACCGGCCGGATTCGCCGTGGATTTTTGGAACGGTGAGCCTGAAGCGGCAACTGAGCAAGTGAATTACATTCCCTCACGAGACCCAATTCTGTCCTGCAAGAAAGGTGAGTGGACGTCGTTATTGAATCCCTCATTGGGTCGGATACGTGTAAGCAGCGAGGGAATGATTTTTCATCGCAGTGACGGAAGATCTGGATTTGGATACGCGTTATGTCTGCAGTGTGGCCGGGCAGAGTCTGAAAAGGGGCCTGCTAGCAGATATTCGAAAGCTCCGTTCGACACCAGGGGTTTGCATGTTCCATTGCGAAGTGGCAAAAAAGAACTTCGTGGGCAGCGAAGAATAGACGCCTGTCCGGGCAGTGAGATGGGTTTCAGCATCAAGAGAAATCTATTGCTGGGCGGTGAGGTCAGTACTGATATTCTGCAACTGAGGTTGCGAGATCCGCATACCAGTAACGGCGTGCTGAGTGATGTGCTGGCAAGGACCCTGGCAGTGAGTCTGCGCAATGCTGCAGCTGAGCATCTGGGAATTGACCGCCGTGAAATTGGCTGGGCGGTGCAGGATTCGCGGGAAGACGAGTTGAGTTTTCGAGACATTTTTCTCTTTGATTCTGCGGCAGGTGGCGCTGGCTATGTAACGGGACTTCCGGGGGCCATTCCGGAAATATTTCAAAAGTTGGCAGGCCGTCTGCGGGAATGTGAGTGTGATGCGTATTGTCATTCCTGTCTGCTGGATTTTGATTCACAGCATGTCGCCGAGTATCTGAATCGCAATGCTCTGGTCGAATGGCTGGATGGTGGGATCCAACAGCAGTTATCTTTGCCGGAGCAATTCAAGTGCTTTGGTCCGGACACACGATACGAAGCCCGCCGGGTCAAAGAAGTTATCTTGACAGAAATCAGCGATCCGACGCTCAGACGAATTCGAATTTGGCTGGGTGGTAACCCGGACCGTTGGGATCCGGCCCGATTTGAGACGTTGCTGTACTTCGGCCGCAGCGGCAGATTCCAGCAGTCTGTGCTGTGTGAGTTGTGTGTGCCGGCCAGTGTGAAGAAACGATTGCCTTGGCGCACGCTGCATGCACTGGCCGCTCGTTGTGAGGCACTGGGAGTAAACCTGCTGGCGGTGCCCGACGAGCGAGGCCGAGCCGAGAATGGCAATTTGTTGCTGGAAGCATATCGGGATGAATCAGTCCGTACCTACGCAGTATTTGACGAGGAATCCCTTGAAGCTGGGGCCGACTGGGGCGCGTGCGGAGACGGGAACATTGTGGTCTGCGCAACTGCTCCGTCTGCTGTAATTGATGACCGGGCCGCAAAAAAGGTCTCGATGGGCGATGTCCTGGCCGCTCAGCCTCAGACATGCAAGAAACTTGAAGTGAATCATGAACTGAATGGCTCCAGCAATGAAGTGGGCCTCAAGTTCTGGCAGCATGTGTGCGGCGCTGTGGACTGGCTGGATGAATGGCTACGGGAGGCAATGCCGGACTATATCTGTTACGAAGACCGTTATCTGCGTTCTCCGTTGCAGGTCAAGATTCTGCAGCAGTTGCTTGTCGGGCTGCGGACGAGATGTCCGAACGGTCAGATTCGGCAGATTGAAGTGCGTACAACATGTTCTAACGAGAATCGTGTACCGCATTTGATCGGTCATGACTGGACCCAGTTGCGTGTGCAAAAGGGAGTGTTGAAGCGAGTGCTCGCCGATGTGTGCGGTCGCCCCTCAGTGGATATTGTCGATTACCGAACTCTGCAGCATGCACGCACAATGACGCTGAAGTGGTCGCGGGGGCGCCGGACAGTCTTCTTGATACTTGATCATGGCGTTGGCTTCCTGAACGCCGCAGGGTCTGTGAATTTTTCATTTGGTAAATCTCCGGACGAACAGGTTCAGCAGTTAACTGAGGACTTTGAAGTATTCCAGCATGCAAATTCACGCACATTGTTCTACGTTGAGAATCACGAGGACTAGTGGCCACGGACTTCCTGATTTCCAACCCACTTACCAGAGGCCCTGCAACACCGGCAGTTGGAGCATTAGCTGGTGACATACCTGCAGTTGACCGACGATTCCTGCGGCCCATGCGGGGGTGTCTTTGCTGAGACGATGCAGCAGTTGACGCAAATGACGATTTGCGAATGATCACGCCGCACGGGGGTGACCCGGAAGCGGATTCGGGAACGATTACGCAGCGGCATCAGTCAACCCGCCGTGATCCGCGACTGGGTGCAATCCATCATCGGCCACGACCCCGGGCCGGGTGTGAGGTGGGAGGCAGCAGAAGATTGCACGTTGTACAATCGTGCCTGGATTGACTCAGTCCGCCACATGATTCAGCATTACAAAACTGTGCCCAAAATCGTCGCAAAGCTTTCTGTGCCCTTTTCCAAAGCAAGTCGCCAGCGGTGCCTGAAATTCAACATTATCCAGAGCGAGTTTTCTTTGACAACGTCATTGCAAAGGCCGTCGCACCGACAGCGTTGGAAAGCGTCTCTCATCAGTACGATGTGAGGCAGAACGGCCGTTCCAGACGTGTTGACTTCGCGATAATTGGTCAACGCAAAAAAATTGCATTGGAACTTGATGGATTTACATATCACGCGGAAGGTCAGGTGACTCAGAGCGAGTTTTCAGATCACCTTGAGCGGCAAAATGAACTGGTTCAGGACGGCTGGACGGTACTCCGTTTTTCCTGGCAGGATGTGGTTGAGCGCCCGAGTTACTGCATTGATCAGATCCGGCGATCGCTCGTGGGAGATGAATCGCTCCACCCAATTCTCGCGAGCCGGAAACTGGCCCCACATCTTGTTCAGGAGGAAGCCCTTGATTCGATCGAGAATGCGAGAGCGAGCGGGCGTAATAAAGGGCTGGTCGTGCTGCCCACGGGGCTTGGTAAGACATACCTCGCCGCATTTGATGCAAGGAAGTTCCCGGGGCGGATACTGTTCATCGTTCACAACAATGAAATACTTCAACAGGCGCGAGATTCGCTGATGGCCGTTATGCCTGAAAGGTCCGTGGGGCTGTTTAACGGCTTTGAAAAGATTGCCGACGCGGACGTGGTGTGCGGAAATGTCCACTCGCTGGGTAGCAGCAATCTTCGCACATACTTTCAGTCCGGTTCGTTCGATTACGTGATTATTGACGAGTTTCACCACGCTGCAGCACCGTCATACCAGGCGATCCTGACGTTTTTTAAGCCAAAATTCACGCTTGGTCTGACAGCAACACCTGTCAGAACTGATCAACAGGATGTGTATCGATTGCTGGACGACAATCTGATTTACCAACTGGATGTCGGGCAGGCGATTGCACGTGGTTTTCTGTCGCCATTCCGCTATGTGGCGTACCGAGATAATGTCGACTATTCGAATATTCGACACAACGGTTTTCGCTACGACGTACAGGATCTGAATAAAGCGTTGATTATTGAACGCCGGGATGAAGCCATACTCGGTCGCTATGTGCAGGACGGCACCCGGAAAGCGATTGGGTTTTGTGTCAGTATCGAACACTCCGTCCGCATCGCAAATTACTTCAGGGACCATGGCGTTCAGGCCGAGGCTGTGCACTCCAATCTGCGTTCGAGCGACCGGGCTGAACGGATTGCGAAGTTTCGCCGCAATGAACTGCAGGTGCTCTTTGTACGCGACATCTTCAACGAGGGTGTTGACTTCCCTGATATCGAAGCAGTGATGTTTCTGCGGCCGACAGAATCTCGACTTGTCTTTCAGCAGCAATTGGGGCGTGGACTGCGATTATGCGCCGGTAAGTCAGAAGTCGCAGTGCTCGACTTTATCGGAAACTACCGTGGCGCAGACCGTGTGCATTCGTACTTCAGGGACTTTGGTGGAGAGGTGGAGTTCGCTGACACGGGACAGAAGCCGATCCTCTTTTTTGACAACGGCTGCTCCGTGGAGTTCACTGCGGAAGCGATTGAGGCGATCAATACTGTCGGAATCAGAGTTGAACGCGATATCGATATTGTCCAGGCAATCTTCGACTGGGCCGGGAGGAAGGAACGACTCCCGACGTTTTGTGATGTCGCCGCGATGCCAAACCTGCAAATCAGTGATATTTATCGCACGTACGAAACGTGGGATGGCCTGATTGAGCGACTGCAGCGGTTCGCAGAGTACTGGGAGATCTCCGAGATGCTGTTACCCGGTACCCTCGGGAAACTCACGATGCTGGAAGCTTGCGAAGTGATCGACCTCGATCGTGGACTGTTTCAGACTGCTGTTCAGGAGAGCATGGAGCTGTCACGGACTCTGTTTGAAGCACTGTGTCTGATTGTGTCTGGGCCTCAACACACCGATAAGACAAATACGAAAGCGAAGCAAGTCATCGAAGCTGTGGGGGTTGCTGCAAAGAGCGGCGTCGCCTTGCAAGAACATCTGCTGTCGATATCGTTCGTGTTGTCATTCCAGCATGATTTCAGTCGGCTTAACGTACCCCCAAAAGTTGACGGGAATGCGGTCCAGAATCTCGAACTGGCAACATCCTTTCGAGATACCTCGCGAGTAGGATGCGCCATAGAGGAACTGCTGCCGTCTCTTGAAGTTCTTTTCGGTGAAGAGATCGACTATTACTCGGATTCGTACTTCTACCGAAAGGTCCTGATGCTCTACGGACCGCTTGCGGAGCTGATAAGGGATCTGCGGGACATTTATGAAAACTATTAGGCGAATGAGTTACCGAAGCCATTCGCCGTGCGTTTGCTGCGAAACGATCACGAGTACTTGCAGTCCGGCTGTCGATCACCTTGCACTGGAAGGGAATGAACGATGAACTACCTCGAAGCTCGAGCCGTATTCCTCGAGACGGCCTATGCTCATCAGGCTGCCTGGGCCCGCTCGGGTCGCAAGGAAGATCTGGAAGGGAAATTTGCTCATCAGAGCATCGAGCGGTTGTACGACGAAGTGATGGAAGATGGCCCAAAGCTGGCGACGCCGGAGTGGTTTTCTGCCAATTACGACAAGCCGGTTCCAGAGAACTGTATCGCTGTGCTTGTTCACGACATCGGGTCTGAACCACGGATGATCGATGCGTCCATGACAATGGACGAATTCTGTGAGTTGCTCAGCGACTACTTCGGCTTTCCTGCAGAAGATTAATCGCCCGTCCCAACGGGCTTTGTCATCAGGAACGGTGTGGCGATGAAGGCAATCGTCGCCACTGTCCGCCTGTCTCGCAGCAGCCAGAGAACGCCAAAGACGCCCCGAAAATTACGCACATCCAGGCCGTGTAGCCTGCGCACACCGCCCCGCCTCCTGACAACCCGTTGTCCGTCACGCGGGGATTTTTTTATTCCGGCCAGAAATCTCTCCCGAGTCGGTCAACAAACATTGAGCCAGACGACAGAATCAGGTGCTGCTGTGACCTGCCCCTGGGGAGGTACACAGTACAGAAGGATTCCTGCAGTTTTCAACACGGCCGATGCTTATGACAGTCCCTGATTCGCAGCCTGTGGGCCTCAATGCGGCCGTTGCGGACCGACTGCACGAATGTGCACAGCTTGCGCAGCAGGTCACTCCCGGCAGTCTGCTGCAGTCGGTTGCCGATCACCTGCAACTCACCCGCGAAGCACACCAGAACTCCCCACTGGTCAATCTGCGTCTGGCGGAAGGCATCGCCGGTCCACTTCTGCAGACGCTGCAGGACTGGGCTACTTTGACCGCCGACGCGCAGTACTGGATCGCTGCTGCTGCGTTCTATTTCTGCCGTGATGCCGATGAAGAACCGGATTTCAGTTCGCCGCTGGGCTTTGAAGACGATGCGGAAGTGCTGAACGCCTGCCTGCGTTGCATCGGCAGGTCGCACCTGTGTTTGAATGTTGAGGATTACGACGATGTCTAGTGTCTCCGCTCCCGCCCCGGGGATGCGAGTGCTTTGTCGAGATGCAGAATGGCTGGTCACTCGAGTGGATCCTGCCGATCACAGCCATACGCATTACGCCGTTCACTGTGTGGGAACCGATGATCTGGTCCGCGGTCATCAGGCCGTTTTCCTGACGCAGCTGGATATCATCGAACCAATCGATCCCCGCAAGACAAAGCTCATCCCGGATACCTCCAATGGCTTCCGAAATGCCCGCCTGTTTCTGGAAGCACAACTTCGACAGATGCCCGCCACCGGGCTCAATCCCGATCCGGAAGCCATGGGCGCATTCAAACCGATGCCCTTCCAGGTAGAGGCGGTTCGTCTGGCACTGGGCCAGCTGCGTCCGCGGCTGCTGCTGGCTGACGCGGTGGGGCTGGGGAAGACGATCCAGGTGGGCATGATCCTGTCCGAACTGATGCGGCGGGGGCGAGCCAACCGAATTCTGGTGCTGGCAAAAAAGTCGATGCTTACCCAGTTTCAGTCTGAGCTCTGGAATCGTTTCGGGATTCCGCTGGTGCGGCTGGATTCCGCCGGCATCGCCAGACTGCGATTGCGAATCCCGGCCAACAAGAATCCATTTGAAGTTTACCATCGCGTCATCATCAGCATCGATACGCTGAAGAATGTCGGCAGCTACCGGCATTTCCTCGAAAACACACGCTGGGACTGCGTGGTCATTGATGAAGCGCACAACGTTGCCGGTGCCAGCGTGCCGGAACGACACCTGGCTTATCGTCTGGCACGGTTGTTGTCCCGCCGCACCGATTCGATGCTGCTGACCACCGCCACGCCGCACAACGGCAAACGCGAAACCTTCGGCCGATTGATCTCATTGCTGGACCCTTCGGCCATCCCGGATCCGGACTTCAGGGAATACACGGCCGACGACATTCGCGGGTTCTTCCTGATGCGGTTCAAGGAAGACGTCCGCGAAGACGCTGGCGAAAACCTGACGGACCGACAACTGGTGCCCATTGAACAGACAACCGTCAATGCGACCCCGTCGGAAGAACAAATCTACGCCATTCTGTCGGAACTCCGAGCCGAAGCTGCCCGCAACCGTGGCGAGGACGGCTGGAAGAATAATCAGCTGGTGCAGTACGGCATCTACAAACAGTTTCTGTCCAGCCCCGAATCCTGCCTGAAGACGCTCAGAAAACGTCTTGCCACCGTCCGGGCAGAGGATCCCGACAGCCCGGAACTGCCGTTTTTGGAACGCATCGAGGTCCTGCTGTCTGCCCTGACCATTCGCGAATCATCACGCTACAAAATGCTGCTTGCTCAGCTGCGGGACATCGGCTGGGATGGTTCTGCTGGCTGCCCGCGGGTGCTGGTGTTTACGGAATACCGCGAAACGCAGGATGCCCTGGCTGCCGCAATTGCTGCTGACTTCAAGCTCAAGTATTCCGCAAGATTTGAACAGCAGCCGAACCAGGTCCTCGCCACCATCAACGGATCCTGCCCTGACGTGCACCTGATGAAAACTGTGGAAGCATTTGGCACCGGCGCATCCGAGATGCGGATGATGCTGGCCACCGACGTAGCTTCGGAAGGCGTGAACCTGCACCACCAGTGTCATCACATCATCCACTACGATCTGCCATGGTCGATCATCACACTGATTCAGCGCAACGGTCGTATTGATCGCTTCGGCCAGAAGCAGAACCCGATCCTGCGGTACCTGCGTGTGCGGACGGAAGCAGGGCTGCTGCAGGGTGATGAAACCATATTCCAGCGACTGGTGGAGAAGGTGGAAGAGATCAACCATTCCACACGGCAGGGCGAATCTCACCTGAAACTGTACGACGCTGAAGCGGAAGAACGCTATATCGCTGAACACGGGATTCTGTCCGGTAACACCGCGGTTCTGGAACAGGCAGCGACCACCGCCGATCCGGAAACTGAGTCTCTGGAACAATTGCTGGCAGCTGCCGTCCCGGAAGTTGGTGAGGATTATCTGCGGTATCTGCTGGGGGAAACTGACGCAGCACCCGGGCTGGAAATCACTGCCGACGCGACGTCATCGAATGCAACCGAATCACGATTGCGGCTGTACAGCGACCGCCAGTTTCTGATGGACGGTTATCGGCTGCTGTCAGAACTGGGCACCGACTACACCCCGCTGCAGGAATCCGGCCCACTGATGCTGCTGAATGCACCGGCTGATCTGCGGCGGCGGCTGGGGGCGCCCGGGAACACCGCCGATGTTGTATTCGGTGCCACGGCAATTCCGGCTGAAGCATGGCCGGATGATAATCAGTTCCGACTGACCAATGATCCGGATCGAGTGGAACTGGCGATCCTGGCTGCTCGCAATACCTCAGGACACTGGTCCCGCGAACTGCTGGCCACCGACCAGCAGCCCATTCTGCAGTGGATCACCGAACGTCTGCTGATGCTGATGAAGCGGGGACAATGCCCGCATATCACATCACGACGCCTGCAACCTCGGGAACTGTGCTTCTGCTTCATTGGACAGGTGAGTACTCAGGCGGGCGCACCCCTGGCGGTGGATGCGCACGCCATTTCGTTCCGTCCCAATGGCGGATTTGAGCAGCGACCGCTGCGGGAAGCGCTGGATGCGGCCGGGTTTGATCAGCTGGTGAACGACGGCAACACCAGCAATCTGGAACTGGGCGCAGCGGCCCTGCTGGAATCTGCCGTGGATTACAGCCTGGACTACATGCGGCAGCTGGGACGAGACAAGGTGAACGACCTGACCCCATTCCTGCGGCGGGAAAACCGACGGCTGCGCAACTGGAGCCAGCGGCGGCGAGAGCTGCTGCAGACACGCCTGGAAACCTTGCCTCCCAACCATCCCAAAGCTCACGCGTGTCAACGAGAACTGGATGAGATTGATGCGTACATCGCCGATCGCCACGACAACTGGCAGGATACCTGGATCAATGCGTCGGCCCAGCCCAGCACACAGCTGGTGCTGGTGATTGAAGGAGTGCAGTGAGCGTGCAGTGGACGGCTTTCAGCAGGCAGAATGAGAAGACGATGGATCCGCAGCGGTACCAGCAGCTGATTGTCTGGCAGCGGGCGATGCCGTCAGCCAGAGCAATATGCGGCCGCAGAAGTGCGCTTCCTGCGGATCAGCGGTCTGGCTTGCCCGCCCCAGTGCATGCCGCGGCCGTTGCGGTCCCCGACCGCATTGCGGAGGCCCTCGGTCGACTGACAACTGGGGAATCCCGTCTGTGCAGTGGAAGCACGCGACATTCCCCGGTGAAGCGGAAGACCACGGTTGCACGGGCCGCCGACCTTGTTGAGCTGAACACACTTGATGACCGGCACACCCGTGATGACCTGAACACCACAGTCACCGGCCAGCTGCCGCAACACTCCCCGAAAGTCTCTCGGGGCCGCAATGGCCGGATTCGCTCACTGTCAACAAACCACCACACCCCGTCTTCTGTGGGCCGGAAAGTGGAGACTGGAAACTAATGCCCCTCGACACCTGCATCACCAATGTCGGCGAATACTATTCCTCGCACTACCTGGACAGTACCTTCAGTAAGGACGTGAAGGAACTGGTGTCCCGCTGGAACGAACAGGGTTCCAGTTCCATTCCCCGCAGACTGCAGGCTTTGGGGCAGCTGTTTTTTCGTGCCAAGACGCAGGCACTGGATCAGCTGTTGCCGGAAGAACGGCAATCCGCGGGAGACGAAATTCGGGCATGGCACACGCAACTGCTGCATGCTCTGGGCTACTCAGACCTGCAGCCGCTGCAGTTTTCGGTGGAAGGCGGCGACAGTGTCGTACCGACGCTCGGTCGGGTCCATCGTTACAATCAGCCGTGGCTGCTGGTCTGTGAAACGCATTTCTGCCTGCCCGACGGCAGTCTGAAGGAAGGCCAGCCCAGCGAAGATCCGTTAAGCCTGTTGCCTGTGCTGCGCGACAGTGCGTCGGGGACAACGGCGGACGCGGCAACTGGCGACGGCAGCAAACCGGCCAAACTGTGTGCCGGCGACTGGACCCGATGTATCGGCCGTATCTTCACCGACGAAGCAGCACCACGCTGGATTCTGTTTCTGGCCGGAACGCAGTTGCTGTTGCTGGATCGCAAGACGTGGTCACAGGGGCGTTACCTGGCATTTGATCTGGATGATGCTTTCGGTCGCCGGGAAAAGGAGACCTTCAACCATGTGTCTGCGTTCCTTTCTGCCGAAGCGCTCTGCCCGGGCGGCGAATCGGACGATGTGCTGCTGGATCGACTGGAAGAGCAAAGTCACAAATTCGCCCACGGCGTGACTGAAAGCCTGCAGTTTGCAGTCCGGGAAGCCATTGAACTGCTGGTGAATGAATGGGCGCAGGATCGCGTGGAACGCCAGCGGAAGCCGCTGCTGCGGCTGACACCGGACGAACTTCGCGATGCCGGCAGCCTGGCCAATGAAAGCCGGACAGGTGCTGCTGGGGAACCGCAGGCCGTGGAGCTGCCGGCGATCACCGCGGAGCATCTGCGGCGGGAAGCGTTGACCTTTGTGTACCGTCTGCTGTTCTGCTTTTACGCGGAAGCTCGTGGTGGAGAGCTGGAGATCCTGCCCGTCGACGACGACATGTATCGACTGGGGTACAGTCTGGAAGCCTTGCGGGATCTGGAACTGGTTCCGCTGACCGAAGCCACGGCAGCGGGCACCTACTTTCATCAGCATCTGAAGCAGCTGTTCCAGATGATCCATCAGGGCTTTCATCCGCACGACGCGGCGGGGACGCAGGCGGCGCGGCCATTGGCGGGCCTGTCAAATTCCGTGCGAGCCTTCGAAGTGCGGCCCTTGACGGCCACGCTGTTTGCCCCGCACGCCACGCCACTGCTGAATCGAGCGCGTCTGTCCAATCAGTGTCTGCAGCAGGTGATTCGCAAGCTGTCATTAAGCACTGACAAGAACACGCGTACGGTGGGCCGAGTCAATTACGCGGAACTGGGCATCAACCAGCTGGGGGCGGTGTACGAAGGCTTATTGTCGTACCGGGGAATGATTGCCGATCGGGATCTGATTCACGTAAAACCGGCCAGCAAGAGTTTTGGCGACAAGAAGACACCCACATGGTTTGTGCCGCTGGAGCGACTGGAAGAGTTCGCCTACGAGACCAATTCCAAAGGCAATCAGCAGCCCGTGGACACGGTAGAACGGCTGGCCGATGGCAAACCGCGGATCTACCGCAAAGGCGAATTCATCCTGCACCTGAACGGGATCGACCGCGAACAGTCGGCGTCGTACTACACGCCGGAAGTGCTCACCAAATGCCTGGTTGAAGAAGCGCTGCGAGAGCTGCTGAAGGATTACACACCGGACGACGCCGACAAGATTCTGGAATTAAAGATCTGCGAACCGGCCATGGGCAGTGGTGCGTTTTTGAACGAAGCCGCGGAGCAGTTGGCATTGCGCTATCTGGAATTGAAACAGAAGCAGCTGCAGCAAAGGTACGCTGAAGGCGTGGTTCCTCTGGCCGATCTGAATCTTGAATCAGGCCACGGCACTATTTCGGCCAGCATTGAGCCGGCGCGGTTTGGTGACGAACTCCGCCGCGTCAAGCACTACATCGCGACGAACAATATTTACGGCGTGGACCTGAACGCAACGGCGGTAGAGCTGGGGCAGCTGTCGCTCTGGCTGGGGTGTATTCACCGTCTGCTGCTTGAGCCTGGTCGGAACGGCGGCCGAGATGTTTATCAGTCCGGAGCCACTCCGTGGTTCGGTCTGCGGCTGCGCTGTGGGAACAGCCTGATCGGTGCCCGGCGAGCAGTCTGGACAGTCGACCAGCTGAAACGCGGCGAACATGCGTGGACAGCCGCAAAGGCGAAGGAGTTTGCGGGTGAATCACACAGATTCGCAGCGCCAGTCGAAAACGCAGAGCATCACGCGGAAACCCTTTTTCCCAAAGATCGCCCTCGTGAGATCACTCCAGGTGTTCCTCGTTTACTGCGTCCGGGCGAAGAACGTCGCGAGGATGAGATCTATCACTTCCTGGTCTTCGATCCCGATATGGTGCCGACTCACAGTGACAAGCTGATGAGAGAGTTCTGGTCGGAGGCGTGCGGCCATGCGAAAAAGTGGATCACGAAGGAAGCCAAACCGAAATGGTCGAAGGAGCAGATCAACGAAGCCCGAAAGATCTGCGATCTGATCGACCAGCGGTGGGACAACTACGGCACGCAACGGCACGCAGCTCTGCAGCGGACTGCGTGTACGGCCACGGTGTGGCCAGTTCCAGGGCACCTGCCCGAGGCGGTCGATGCCGGTCCGTCGCTCGCGGACCAGGAGCGGGAGAAAGCTGAGCTGGAAAGCACAAGCGGCAGTTTTCAGCGGCTCAAGCTGGTGATGGACGCGTGGTGTGCGTTGTGGTTCTGGCCACTTGAGGGAGTGACCGACCTGCCGTCGCGGGACGCGTTTCTTGCCAGTGCCAGGTTTCTGTTGAATTCTCAGGCACCCACCGATCCGCTGACGATTCAGATGATGAGCGATCAGCTCGGCTTTCAAGTGGACGTGCTGCTGGCGGCGGCCGAAGGCCAGGTGCCCGATACACAGATGCTTTCCGACGCCGTTCCGTGGTACGACCTGGCACGCACTCTGAGTGACGAGCAAAACTTTCATCACTGGGAACTGGTCTTCCCAGAAGTCCTCGGCCCCCACGCTGAGCGGGATGGGTTTGATTTGGTTGTTGGAAACCCGCCGTGGATACAAGTCGACTGGCCAGAAGGCGCGGTACTGAGTGAATTTGATGGAGCGTTGGGCGTCAAAGAGTTGAGCAGTGCGGGATACACCGCAGCGCGACCACTTGTGATTTGCGATACTGCATCAAAGGCGACATTCGGGCAAGAGTTCCAACGCTTCTCCGGCACTAGCGCAAACTTGGCATCAATCCGGATCTACCCGGAGCTGCAATCGGGACGGACAAACCTCTACAAGAATTTTCTTACTCGCTCGTGGACGATTCTTTCCAATTCAGGCACAGGCGCACTGCTTCATCCGGAAGGCCTATTCGACGATCCCAATGGTGGAGAGTTCCGAGCTTCGTACTACGCACGTCTGATCTCTCACTATCAGTTTAAGAACGAATTGCTTTTGTTTCCCGATGTCGGAAACCGAATGGCGTTTAGCATCAACGTGTTCCGATCGGAACCGCGTGAACCACAGTTTCAGCTTATTGCGAATGTGTTTTCAGCAACAACCATCAGTCGCTGTCACACGCACACGGATATAGCTGAGCCAACCCCCGCGATAAAACGAGACGACGGGCATTGGGACTTCCGCGGGCACGTCAACAGGATCGTCGACGTAGATTCAAGTATTCTCGCGCTTTTCAAGACCGTGTTTGAAGACTCCGAGACGGCTCCCAACGAATCACGCCTTCCGCAAATTCACAGTAAGGGGATGATGAAAGTCCTCCTGCGGTTCGCCGATTATCCCGCAACTGTTGGGTCGCTTGGGCGGTCCTATACTTCTACCACACTCATCAACGAGACCATTGGTCAGAAAGACGGCGCAATCACTCGTGAGGATAATCCCAGCTTTCAGCCGTGCCTTGCGAACGAATGGGTCGTGTCTGGACCCCACATATATGTAGGCATCCCTCTGAATAAAACCGCTCGGGAAGCGTGCACGACACAGAGAGCATACGACGACATCGATCTTCGTGAGATTTCGTCGAAATACTTGCCACGATCCGTCTACCGTCTCGGCAATGCGAAAGGGAATCTGGCAGCATTTGACAAGATCAACGTCGATTGGGCTCCTCCAAACCTGAAAGCGCGACCGCTTTCCGATTGGCCGAAAGTCGGCATTCGCGCGATGGGACAACCTGCGAACGAAAGGACGCTCGTCGGCAGTCTCCTGCCAAGAGGCTGTTCGGCGATCAACGGCGTGAGAGTCGTAATGTTCTCTCAGCCAGTCACCCTCTTACTTTTCTCAGCATGCACAGTTTCTGTTCCTTTCGATTTCTACATCAAGATCAAGGGGCGCTCCAACATCCACGACGATGACCTTCGCGGACTTCCCCTAATCACGTCTCAGTTTGACCCACCGATGATCGCTCGCGCCCTTCGTCTGAACTGCCTGACGCGAGCGTACGAGGAGTTGTGGACGGAGGTGGCCGATGCGTCGATCCGTGACGAGGCATGGACGAGCGACGATCCGCGGCTTGGAGGAGTTTCCAGTGGGCAGTTTCCAGTTTCCAGTGAATCACAGGTATCTGCAACACCTCTGGAAACTGGAAACCGGAAACTGACAACTCCCTCCGATCCCGACGAGATGGGGTATCCGTATGAGCTGCCGTGGAGTCAGCTCGATCCGGACCGCTGGACCTGGAAGACGCCGCTGCGGACGGATTTTGCCCGCCGGCAGGCATTGGTCGAGATCGACGTGCTGGTCGCCCTGGCCCTGGGACTCACACTCGACGAACTACTCACCATTTACCGAGTCCAGTTTCCCGTCATGCGGCAGTACGAACTGGTCGACCAGTACGACGCCCGAGGACGCCACATCCCCAACACCACCCGCAAAAACCAGGGCGGCACCGAATTCCGCGCGGCGCTCCAAACAGCATCCAATTTTTTTCCCGAGGCGTACGTGACCCGGGCTGCGGAGGATGCCTTGGACCCTGAATGGCCATTTGCGGAACAAACGTCCATTACACTGGAACGAGCAGCGGAGTTGTGGAATCTGACGCAATTCGCGTCGATCGGCCGTTATGTTGTCGCACGCGATCAGCTGCGGCAGGCCCTGGAAGAGAATCCCGATCTGGAAATCAGTCAACCGGATAATACCGACGACGGTCAGCCCGACTGCGAATTCACCCCCTGGCGAATCCGGCAACTGGAATCCGTCTACGGCCCCGACCGCGTTCCCCTCATGCTGGACGTCAGCTGGGAGATCGACGACGGTCTGCAAACTGTCACGAAGACCTTCTATCCGCCCTTCACCAAAGTCGACCGCGAAGCCGACTACGCCCGAGCCTGGGAAGTGTTCGAGGAACGGTACGGGAAAGGAGGAAACGAATGACTCAGTTTGCGGGCATCGACATCGGTCAATGTCACACCTATAGCTGCGTGCTCGATACCAAGGCACTTGCGTTTCATTACCCCGACGACCGGATGGAGTTACAGGAATCAGTCAGATGGCTTCGTCAATTCGATCAACTGCAAGGCGGTTGCATCGATGGACCGCCCAATCCCAACAAGGGAAGGCTCGCGGTTCACTTGCCGGTCAACACGGTCCATAACACTGATCGACGGCTCACCGAGTTTCAGATCGGAATCGGCGGCTGCTACTCCACGCGTTTAGCCCCACCGCAACAAGGATCCACCAATTTCTGGATGCAGAGTGCATTCGATTTGTTCCAGCTTCTCTCCACGGAATTTGATTGGTCTATCAACCGCGGTGGAGGCAATGGCCAGCTGATCGAGACTCACCCAACCTACGCGTTTAAGGCACTGTTGGGATGCAATCGCAATGAGGTCGACGGGATCCAACGACTGCGGCTTGATCCGCAATCAGCACTGCGAAGTAAGCACTCATGGGAAGGTCGCCAGCAGCGGATTGAATTGCTAACCACCTTATGCAACGAGCTTGGGCTGGAGATTTGCGACAGCCTGTTGCAGAAATGGAACCAGCGCATTGATTGGGTGGACGCCGCTGTCTGCGCGTTCATGTCGTATTGGCAGCAATCTGGCCATGCTCAGTTAGAATCGCCCGGCGATCCTTTGGAAGGAGCCATCTACCTGCGGTTGCCCGGTACGCCGTTGACTGTCACCGCGCATGATGCACGAAGACGTGACGCCGGGGGAGGCCCAACTCGACTCACCGTGCCGGTGCGCCCACTTGATGGAGTTCCCACGCCTGCCAACGCTGTCATCTTGCGTCTCGGTCACACCAGAGTACTCAGTCAACTCGACACCATTGACACGATCCTTTCTTCCGTTGATTTGGATGAAATTTGGATTCCCTGTGGCAGCAACGCCATGCCTCAATTGTGCAGAAACCTGCATTTAGTAGGAGGCCGGTTATTTCTTTCCTGGGGGACAAGTTTGCGTGTGGCTTTGAATGTCACTGAATGCCGCCAGGACGATAGTCCCGTTCCATATCCTGCCGATTCCGAAACCCCCTGGCCACTTGCCGAATGCCGCCGTTGGTTGCGAATTGATGAATCTGCGGAAATTGATAGAGATCTGTTCTTTGTGAACCAGCAGGGTGAATGGGCGCGCGGATTTGGTGCCGGACAGACAGCATTACTGTGGGCGGTTGTTCCGGAGAATGGAGGGCAGTCGTAGATGCTTCCTGCTCACCTAGCCGACAACATTCGCACTCAGGTGCTGTTCTACCTGCAGTCCACGTTTGATTTCCGTGAGAAGTCTGTGGAGGCGGCGTTTGAACGGTTTCTGACGGACCCGGAAAACGGTCTGTTCAAGGGGCCGTGGGTGCAACTGCGGCGTCCGTTCCGCCCGGAGGCAGAGATCCATCCACACCGTTTGAGTAACGAGTGTGTCATTCAAAACCACAGAGATTCCTTCGGTCCGGATAATGTCGATTCAACACGTGATTCTGGGGCTGAACGGTTTCACACTCCGTTCCGAAGCAGCACTGTAAACGTTTGGAACATGGGGACCATGCGGTGGTGTTTCGGCGGGAATTGCCGCACTTGCGTCGCAATGACAGGGAAATGCAGAGATCTGCATCCATTGGCGGTCGCACCCCTGCAGGTACACATTTATCTGGCGCAATGATTACCCATGATGGCCGAAAAGTCAGTTATTACTCGGTACTTTGCAGGCAATGCAACGTTGGCTGATCGCAGCAGCAAGTCACGAATTGACTTGTGTGACGATTTCGTGGTCGCAGGTTTCAGCCGTGGAGAAGCTACGGAAACGCTGGAAAACCACGTTTTTTGAGAAACTGGAGAGCGAAGCAGTTTCAAATCGAGAAAACTTCCATCATCTGGGAATTGGCCGTATGCTACGAGGCTTCACAGTTCACGGGTTGAAGCAAACTTGAGGTTGCAATTCATGGCGA
The DNA here is from genome assembly GCA_023260695.1 of Planctomycetaceae bacterium. Classification (GTDB taxonomy): domain Bacteria; phylum Planctomycetota; class Planctomycetia; order Planctomycetales; family Planctomycetaceae; genus SXXK01. The sequence continues at coordinate 15,018 of JALQUR010000588.1, read as the reverse complement.
TACAGGACAGAGAAGAATGCAACTAGCTCCGGGAGAGTACCTGCTAACGCAATTACCGGGACGTGCAGTCTTTGCTGCGGGTGCGGCGTTTACCGGGATGATCTTAAAGGACGTAGACAGGGACCTTACGCTCTTTAATCAGTTCCGTCGTTGCCTTGCAGATCCCAGCCGCAGCGTGGGAACGGCGTTTCGTGATCTTGAGAGGCAATGGACGTCAGATAAGGTGAATCTGAACGTTCCACCAGACGTTGTTTCGAGTTTGTGCAGGGCGATACGTCTTCTGAGCGATGCACACAGCGTGTGCAGTAACACAAAGGCAGCGGACTCAGAAACTTTGCGCAGCATTATGCGTTACGTACTGAAATCGTCGTATCATGCTACAGATGCATCTGAATCCGTAAACGCGAGGGGTTTTGGTCAACTGCGTGTCTTCTTCGTAAAGCTCTGGGCGAAAATTGTGGAGGAAGTTCGCAAGATCTTCGCAGCTCGCGACCGCGACACTGAATTTCCTCAGACTGCGTACGAATGGTGGTGTAAACTTGATTCTGCCTTGGAACAGGATGGAAACTGCAGCGGTATTCCCAATTACCGATTAGATCGGAGAAGCCGGGATCTGCAACTGTTTTTCTCGTCACTGGGCGTCAACAGGGACGAAAGCGAAGTTGCTTTCTTCAGTGACTCTGTCTCTCGGCTGTTTGCTCGCGATTTGGTGCTGTTTGGATCGTTTGCCGAGCGTTTCGCCACTGCAATTCGCGGGGTTGAATCACAATTTCTGTTGACCATTGCGATTCTATCGGGCTTCTCAATTTCCGTCGCTAGTGCGATTGCAGGCCGAGACTTTACACTTCTTGTCCCGTTGCTTACTCTTTCCGCTTGGGGATTTGTAAAGTGGATGGATCCACAAAGAAGTTGAACGGTATGGACTGATTACGGATGTCAACCGCGGCTGGCCGCGAGGCTTGCCAGAGTTTTTCATGAATGAAGCGAATCGTTTTTCTGTTGTTTTGCTAAGCATCGCGTTCCCGGCCCTGAGGCATTGGAACATTGGGCTTCCGAACGTTGAGCCCTGGCTTGGAAGTCTTCTGCTGGCGATGCTGTTGGTTTGTCTTCAGCCCATCTTGTGGTTGATCACCTTCGCCACTCAACTCCGGCGAAACGCGAACTTGAATCGCCCCCAGGCACCAGCAACGCCCCGCCTGAATGATGGCTCAAAGAAGGGGAAGAAGCAGCTAAAGAAGGAAAAGAAGCAACTGGAAAAGGAAGCGCTGAAAAGAAGGTGGCGACGGGTTGAGGACTCCCTGAACGCATACGTTGGCGTTCTCTATTCGCATTCGGTGTTCAGAATGGTGGGGGTTGTCTGCGCTTGGTGCGTCGCATGGTGTTGGCGCTGGGTTTCGTCCGGATTCGGAGGGAAGAGAAGTTTTTACACGGATCAGATTTATGACCAAACGTTCGATTCGCTGGTCAAGGATTCCATGTTCGTGTTCACTTCTGTATGGGGGTTAGCGGTGCCAATTTGGGGATGCGCCGTATCAATTCCTGTCGTTGCTCACTTGGCGTCAGTGCCGGAGGTGCCCTATCTATGGGTGTCTTTCATTTTTACATCCTGGCGGCTATTCATCGCAACGGGATTTCTCGCCGCCGCTTACAGGTATCTGTTGCTTAAGTGGCGATTAAACGTCGTTAAGTCCGCGGACCGCTGGCAGGTTTGGGAAAATGAGAACCTGATCTCCGCAGAGCAATATAAAGAGTTGCTCCGGAACTTTGATGCGTTTTGTTCTCGTGGGCTCATTGACAAATCCGTGCCCTACGAATGGCGTTTGTATTCGCATTTGTTTTCCGGCGGCGTCGAACAGGGAAGTGTTTATGTGCTGCGGGCAATTGAGGGTGGCGCGCTCAATGTTGGCGATTTTACGCACCTTCGGATGCGCCCACGGTTCCCCGGGCTTGGGGCTCACCTCTGGCTCTCAGGTAACAATGGCGGTAACTCAAGTGCTAAAAGACCGCATCGCCTGACGCGCGAAGCGGTTCCGTCGTCTGACAGTGTATCGATGAGCCAACATCCTCCCGAATCGTTGGTTTCTGTTGACCTCGGAAAATCGCAGTTTCGGTTCTGGTCACTGACGCCATGAGCCCAGAGTTGGGTAAGCCGCGGACGACGGCGGTGGTCAGAGATTACCTTTCTGGATTCTATTGTGGTGCGATCGATCACGGACAAATCCTGGGTTACTGTGCTTTGGGGTAAGCAACACCCTGCACTCCAATGATCATCCGTTTGTCTGTGATTGGCGACTTCAGCACTTCATATTGTTTGTCGCCGATTTTGACGGTGTATGGTTTATCCTGAGCTTTTCCTGTGATTATCTCGCGGTCGATTTGCTCGTATTCTTGAGCTTTCGGAGACTCGAACAAGTCGTCTTCGCGTTTGCCAATGAACCATCGCGCGTCGTATGTGCTGGAGGGAGTTTCATTTTCGAATGTCCTGTCCGATCGGAATGCATCGATAAACGCCTGATTTACATACGTGAATCGAAGTTGCGTGTCCTTTGCCCAGATCGGTACAGGAGCGTTGTGCAGGATTGTGTGTGGGCGATGCGGAGAGAGTCGCTTGAAAAGTTCTTCTCCTGAAGATGAGTCTCTACCGACCTCCCAGAAATATGCCTCGACGCCAATGATCCTGGGCGCGGCCGGTTTCTTCGTTCGGCTGTCTTCTCTGACTACAGAGTAGTGCGGGAATTTGATGACCTGCACCCATGTCGTTTTTCCCGTGGCGGAAAGGTGTGACTCGATACGCTCATCGGGCTGCCCTGTTTCAATGACTGTTCGATCAACAGCTGCATATGCCGTTCCAAGGTTCTTCGTTCTGTGTTCGCTTGATTCGTCCGGAATCGACCAAAGCCTGTACTGTGAATGCCCCAGCAGATCTTCTTTACATTTGACCGCGTGGCCCTTCGATTCAAATATCTTTCGTACGTCATTCTCAAACGATGAATTGACGTACACGAAACACGGTTCATCGCTTTCGTTGGCCTCGATGTCACTGTATTCACTATCCGCCAGGAATTTTGGAAGCACAACGATCATCGTTGAGATGCCGACCTCCTCGAGTGCCGGATTTTTCGGTCCGAATTCCTCGAAGTACCTCTTCAGCTCATACGGTACGCGAGGGTGGGTGACCATCGTCAACATGCCATTATTATCTCGCAGTACGGCGGTGTCAGGATTGGATTCCTGAATGGGAAAGTCCGTAATGCTGACACCAATGAGCTCATTGCGAGGACGTGCGCCGGCAGGGAAATCATCCGCCTGGCCAAGTTTCTTCTCATGCGGACGCATGCGAAATACCCGAGGGTCATTATCAGCAAGTTCGCGGTTGTGCTTTAGTTTGCGGTCCACCCGATTCCTGATAATCGCACCATCGACGGGTGATAGTTCTGAGACATGGGGTTTTTTTTCAACCCACTGCGGATCTGCCTGCAGCAGATTTCTTTCAAAACTATTCATGAAGACGATGTCGCCATTCACATCCAGTTCATGAACGCCAACAGGTAGTTTATCGATCAGGTTCATCAGTGCACGATTCCGCTCTTCCATCTGCAGCCAACGGCCGGCCTGAGGCGGAATCGCGATTGTTCCGATCGCAAGCAGCTGACGATTGTCCGGAATCAGAACCGCTGAATCCATCAGATGAAATTCTTCGAACCTGTCGCCTCCACGTGTTTCCGGAACGTCCCTGCGAGGACGGAGGATCCGAGACAGGCGTGCGATGGGCGTATTTGGCTTGCTGGGATGCTTTAACTCGTATACCCAATGGCCGCGCTCGAGTGGGTCGATGTAAAGTGATGAGACACGGAACGAATCTGCTTCAAGTTCGTCTGATGTTCGATGCAGCAAGCGTCTGAATGCAAGATTCGTATACAGGAAACGATCTGATTCCAGATCAGATAGATAAAGCGGGATCGGCACTTGCTCGAAGACTGGGTCAAGCAATAATTGCAGCGGGGCGGCCGATCTCATTTTCATCAGACGCGAAACCTTGGACTGAGACAGCCCAAGTTCGCGCGCGATTTCAGACTGGGTCAGGTCGGGCGAACGGTCCAGCAGCTGCAACACTTCCGATCGCAGCGCCACATCACTCTTCCGCTTTCGCATTAGTCTTGCTCCTTTTTCATGCGAAAAGTCTTGCCTTCTGATGGTACCGTGAACACGTGGACCTCACGCATCTCGTGATATCTCACCGAAGCGGACATCCCAAGGTACCGACGTGGGACATTCACATTGCCATTGTCGTTCACGGCGAATGACGCTCCGCCGATAACGACCGTGCATTCGCTCGCAGGAGTGCTGTCCTTCCAGAGTAGAGTGATTGGTATTGGACGAAAGATCGATCGCCAGATGGATGTGCCGGCGGCGAAGACGATCGATGAGGGCTGAATGTGTGTTGAGACATAGTCGAAGATAGCTGAGAGTACTTCGGTGGGTGACATCGGCTTTTTCTCCTCGAAGGTGGGATCTCAGTGGAATACATTCGTCGGCAGGACGGTAGGCGGCTGGAGGGTAATCAGTCGCCGCTTTGGCGGGCTTAGTGAGTTGTTACGGCCTCCTTGTTCTTTTATGAACTGTGAAGTCAGCACTGTCACTTTCCAGCGAATGAAAGTGAGCAGTGCTGATTGCATTCGAGTGAATTTGACTGATCGCTGAATGAAAGACAGTCAGTCTTGAGCCACTTCTGCAGTTCATTCAGTTTATGAATTTTTATTCGTGGCATTCACCTAAGGTATGTTGCAGTTTTCGGATCAGCAATTGCGTTCGTCATCGCCGTTACGGAAAACAAAAAAATTCTATAAAAGAGCTTTTTTTACTTGACAGGGTTTTGGGCAGCAGAAGGTAAGCGATAGAAGCATGGCAGGATAACTGTAGATTTCCGTGTCTCGGGAGCTTTGATAAAGTGCAGTGACCACGTCGTGGCTCCACGTTTCCTGAATCCTCTTCTGTTTTCCCAATGCTTCCAGCTCACCTTGCCGACAACATCCGCACTCAGGTGCTGTTCTACCTTCAGTCCACGTTCGATTTCCGTGAGAAGTCTGTGGAGGCGGCGTTTGAACGGTTTCTGACGGACCCGGAAAACGGTCTGTTCAAGGGGCCGTGGGTGCAACTGCGGCGTCCGTTCCGCCCTGCCTCCAAAGATGAAACCGTTCCGTTCGAGTTCGATGTCTCTTTCCACCCGTTCAAACACCAGAACAGGTCGTGGCGAAGACTCACCAGCCAGGGCCAGCAGCCGCGTCCCACGATCGTGACCACCGGGACTGGCAGCGGAAAAACAGAATGCTTCCTGTTCCCGATCCTGGATCATGTTCTGCGTGCACGCAAACAGGGACAGGATGGCATCAAGGCAATCATCCTGTATCCCATGAATGCCCTTGCCGCCGATCAGGAAAAACGCTTTGCCAAAACCATCTTCCGCACCCCCGAACTGCGTCAGGCGGGAATCCGTGTCGGCAACTACACAGGCCGCTATGATCCGTCTGATCCCGGTGCTTCTGCGGACAGTGGCACAAAAGCCATGGGCGAAACCCATGGCATCAGCAATCATGCTGTGCAGCAGGAACAGCCCCCCGACATCCTGCTCACCAACTACAAAATGCTGGACTACCTGCTGCTGCGACCGCAGGATCAGCCGCTCTGGCGATTCAATTCGCCCTTTCCTGGGCAGACGGATTTCACGCAGCCGCTCAGGTATCTGGTGCTGGACGAACTGCATACCTACGACGGCGCTCAGGGGGCGGATGTGGCCTGCCTGATCCGGCGGCTGAAGGAACGTCTGCAGATTGCCCCCGGAAACCTGTGTATGGTCGGTACCAGTGCCACGCTGGATGACCGCGAACCGGCACGTGATCGCACTGCCGGGGGTGATGAACGACTGGATGCCGCTGAAACCGGATCCGATCGACTGGCACGCTTCGCCAGTACGCTGTTTGAAGAGCAGATTCTCTCTGAGGCGGTCATTGGCGAAGACCGGCTGACCGTTGAGGAAATGATCGCACCGGATCCGCAGGAGACGCCATTGCCGGATCCGGCTGTGTGTCATCCGCTGGGGGACGAAGACGCGCTGCAATATGCAATTCGCCAGTCTGCTGCATGGGGCGGGCCAGTCTTTCAGCAGGAATTGTCAGCAGACGATGCGGACGAATCGGAAGATCTCGATGCAGCAATTCAGGAGTGGTCCGTTGCGCTTGGCAACTGGCTGAAACAACAGGAGCTGTTTCGGTTTCTGCTCACCATTTTTGATCGAGCCGATTCCGGTCATGGTGGCCCGTTGACCTGGCAGGGACTGGTGGAGCAACTGGTGCGTGATGACCCCGCACTGAAAGAGATTGCTCGATTCGATGATCGCTCTGTCGTGGTCGCTTCATTGTTCGCACTGGTGGCTCAGGCGAAGGAGATTCGCAGCGAGTACGCTTTTCCGCTTGTCCCAACTCAGGTCCAGCTCTGGATTCGCGAGTTGCGACGTCTGGGGCGAACCGTGCTGGAACAACCGGTGTTCACGTGGCTTGATGAACCGCATCAGGAGTTCCCCAGCCTGCCGGTATTTCATTGCAGTGAATGCGGTGAGAGTGGCTGGGTTGGTCTGGCGGATCCATCAACCGAAACACTCATTCAGGCGAAGGGAGTCAATGGATTCCAGCTGGTGGATGACCCGAGTCAGGTTTATCGTGCCTGGTTCGGCTACAAGGGGCAACGCAGTCCTCATCTGGTGGTGTTTTCCCCTTGGTCCGATGCAGATGCTGCGGGGGCTTTATCGACTGTCGGCGACGGGGTGGTTGCGGGCACCCGTGGAACGGGCGGGGACCAGCAGCAGACCATGGGCTTTACCGACTGGTACCTGTGCCCGAAGCAACTGGTACTGCGGCAGGAAGATGGACCGTGCCCGGTCAGTAATGATCCGAAGCGTTTTCGCGTCAAGGTAAATCAGGAGACACGCACGGATGAGCGACAGAATGAAGTGGGGCACCAGGGATGTCCCAACTGTCAGTCGCGGGAAGGCGTGTTTTTTATCGGAAGTCAGTCAGCGACTTTGTCCAGTGTGGCGATAGACGAACTGTTCGGGTCGGTCCTGAACAACGACCCCAAGCTGCTGGCATTCACGGACAGTGTTCAGGATGCGTCGCATCGTGCCGGGTTCTTTTCATCCCGCACCTACCAGTTCACATTTCGCACGGCATTGCAGCATGTGATTGATGATGCCGGTGAAGCGGGAATTCGTCTGAGTGACGCAGGCGATGCGCTGCTGAGCTGGTGGTCAGAGCCGCGTCCCGGCTGGCGTGGTGCGGTGCGTGAAGCGATTGCATCGCTGATGCCACCGGACCTGCATGAGTACTCTGACTTCGTGAGGTATCGCAATGATGCTTCGGTTCAGCAGCCGCCGAAGCAGTTGCGAGCCGAGATTGTGCAACGGCTGACGTGGGAAGCGATCAGTGAGTTCGGGCTGATGCAGACTCATGGTCGTACAATGGAGCCGGCCGGCAGTTCCTGTGTGGCATGGGATGAAGGCCGGATCGCAGCCACGCTCAAACGCCTCCGTGATCGTATTCCGGGCATTGACCCGACGTTTGCTGATCTGACAGAGCGGCAGCTGCGGTTGTGGCTGTATGGATTTCTGCACCGCGGACGGCTGCGTGGTGCGGTCGCACATCCGTATCTGGACAGTTATGCCAGCAATGGATTTTGGGGGAAGTATCCCTTTGGTCGCACGCTTCCGGGACGAGAAACGTATCCGGGCGGCGGTCGCTACAAGCCGCATCTGATGGTGACTCAGTCCACAGGTCAGCATGACCATGTGCTGGCAGTCACGCGTGGCGGTCGCGTGCCGTGGCATCTGGTCTGGTCGCGGCGCGCACTGGAAGTCCGCAATATCGAAGAGCAGAGTCTGCTGGACCTGATCGCGGCTCTGCTGGTCTGCGGGACGGAGTCGGGGCTGTTCGTACGCATGCGTCAGGATGGACCGAAGACGTATTATGCAATTTCCGCTGCCGCCGCATTCCTGACGTCAGACCGCGTGAATCTGGTCTGTAGTGATACGGGGAAGTCGATTGTTCGTCCCAGTGCCGAAGCAGAGTACTGGGTGGGCGGCTGCAGCTGGGAATATTATTCCAGTGCAGGGACCTATTCCCCCGGAGATTATTCTGCTCGGCAGCTGTATTACCAGAATCGCTATCGGAAGGGAGCTTTGCGCCGCGTGGTGGCCAGCGAGCATACCGGGCTGCTGGCAACGGAAGACCGTGAGCGGCTGGAGCAGGAATTCTCACGGAATGAGCACGCCGACTCAGCCAACGTACTGACCTGTACCAGCACGCTGGAGATGGGGATCGATATCGGTGATCTGTCCAGTACCATGCTGTGCTCAATTCCGCCCAATACGGCCAGTTACCTGCAGCGAATCGGTCGTGCTGGCCGGTCAACCGGCACGGCGCTGATTGTCTCCGTGGTAAATCAGCGTCCGCACGACCTGTTCTTTTTCGGTCGCCCGGCGGAGATGCTGCGTGGAAGGGTGGATCCACCGGGATGCTGGCTGGATGCTTCGGCGGTATTGGTGCGGCAATACCTGGCCTACGGGTTTGATACGGCCACCAGCAGCGGGAACCTGCAGGAGCTACCGGCGTCCGGACGGCAGCTGGCGGACGATCTGTCTCGTCCCGAGGGCAACATTCCTCGCTTTCTGGAATGGATGACTAAGGAAGAGGCAGAACTTCGGACGCGATTCTTACGCCGTTTCCAGCGGGATGTTGCTGCAGATACACGCGATCGATTCCTGTCAGAGACAGCGGCCGAATTGCTGGTTCAGCGAATCCATCAGGCAACGAACGAGTATTCACGCATGTTGCGGGATCTGGAAAACTCGCGAAATCGACTGCGGAGTCAGCTGTCGAAACTGGACGACGAGGAAAAGGAGACGCGGGCAGAGATTGAACAGGAATTGCGGATTCTGGGGGGACGACTACAGAGTCTGGCCAGGACGACCGCGCTGGAGATTCTGACTGATAATGGGCTGCTGCCGAATTACGCATTTCCGGAGCGGGGTGTTCGTTTTTACGGGGCCATCTACAACAAGCATCGCCGGGCTGATCAGGAGCATAAACCGATTGAGCTGACGAGGCCCGCGGGTGTGGCCCTGAAAGAGCTGGCACCTGCCAATCACTTCTATACGCACAGCCGCATCTTTGATATTCAGCAGATCGCGATTGGAAACCCTCAGGACCCACTGATCTTTACGTGGGCAATCTGCGGTGCCTGCGGGCATATGCGGAGAAAGGAAGAACTGGAACTTCCGGAATCTCAGCCGGCCTGTCCGCAGTGTGGCCATGATGGGGATTCGCGTTCACAGCTGGATCGCGGGCAGCAACGACGGTTCGTGGAGTTTTCCCGGTCGCAGTCCCTTTCCTATATGGAGCATTACGAGAGTTTGTCGGGGGACCGCAGTGATGAGCGCGATCGACAGCACTACCAGACGGTGCGCAGTTTTGATCTGACTCAGGAAGCTCCCTCCGGTGCTGTTGTTGATGAGACATTGCCGTTCGGGATCGAGTACTTCGCGTCGGTGGTGATGCGTGAGGTCAACGTCGGTTATCAGGGTGAAAAGGGCGTTGTGGCCTTCGGCGTGGATCAGGAAGCTCCGGAAGAGGGCTTTCGTGTCTGCCGAGACTGCGGTGTGGTCTGCCCACCATCGACGTCACCGGACGATGTGCGGCATCGCCGCAGCTGCAGCCGCCGCCGGGCTAATGAAAAGCGCCGCGCAGAAAAACGCAATGAGCAGCCGTATCGCTGGGAGCCCGTCTATCTGTACCGTGAGCTCAAGTCCGAGGCAATTCGCCTGCTGCTGCCACTGGCCGATGACGAGGACATTGACACGCTGACAGCCAGTATTCATCTGGGTCTGCGATTGCGGTTTGAGGGCAACCCGGCTCACCTGGCTGTATCACCACAGATTATGCCTGATCCGGCAACAGGCATGAATCGCTATTACGTTGTGCTCATGGATGCTGTCCCCGGTGGAACGGGCTATCTGAAGACCCTGTTCCAGGAACGGGATGGACAGGGACGCGATGGTGAGGGGGTGATGGAGGTATTGCGTCTGGCTCGCAATGCACTGGAATCATGCGTGTGCCGGAAGCTGCATCAGGACCCGGATCGGTCTGAGACGGATGGTTGCTACCGCTGCATCCGCACGTATCACCTGCAATACAAGAGTGACACCATCAGCCGCGAACGAGGCATCCTGTTGCTGAACAAGCTCATCGCATCGGGAGAAAAGCGAGTGGCGTCGCGGGAGCTGGCCACGATCAAGCCCAATTCTCTGTTTGGCAGCATGCTGGAAAAGAAGTTCGTCGATGTGCTGGAGTCATTTGTTACCGGCAGGAAAGGAACATGGGAACAGACCGTAATTCGCGGCAATCATGGTTTCCGGTTTCAATTGCCCGGGGCTGAACGGCTCTGGGAACTGGAATTGCAGCCCACCCTGGGAACGGCGCAGGGCGTTTCAGTGAAAAGCCAGCCGGATTTCATTCTGCGAACAGACGATGAGAAGATTCGTTCGATTGCGATTTTTACCGACGGCTTTCAGTACCACTGCCATCCGAATAATCGGCTTGCGGATGACTTTAACAAACGCCGCGCAATTCTGGACAGCGGCAAGTACTACGTCTGGAGTGTGACGTGGGATGATCTGACTACAGAGACGGCTGAGCACGTCATGGTGTGTGACCAGATTGTTCTGCAGATGTTGCAGCGTTTTGCGGCCGCCAAACGTGCAGGTGGTGAACTGGTCCCGGAAGCGAAGATGCTGGTGGGAAATGGTCTGACGCAACTCAAGGCCTTCCTGACTGTGCCGCACGCAGCCGGCTGGACACAGTTGTCCAGTTTTGCGGCGTTCTTTACGTTGCAGTCACTGGCCAGCAAGCGGATGGAATCCGGGCATGCGTTACGGGCAGCGCTGGATGTGTGGCGCACAGGGGCCGCAATGCCGGCTGTGACTGCTGACGATGACGGAGACTGGGTGCACAATGATCGAGCAAGTCTGACTCAGGACGTCATCAGCTATATGAAGATCTCCGACGCGGTCAGCAATCGACTCAGTCAGGGAATAGTGGTGGCGAGACTCGGTGACCGGGATGACGAGATCACCGGCAGCGATTTTCCTGAACGATGGCGACGATTCCTGTCGTGTCTGAACCTGTATCAGTTTCTCGAGAATTTCCGCTTCTGGACGTCCAGGGAATGTGGCGTCACAGCGCCTGAAATTCCGTTGGAAGCCAATGTGCAGGTCAACGATGAATGGGCCGAAGTGCTGGTGAATGTGCTGAGTGGCCTGCGATCCTGCGCAGAACAACTTTCACGGCTGGACCTGCCTGTACCACAGGTGGAGTATTTTAATGAACAGATTGATGACGATGCCTTTGCTGAGCTGGCGTGGCCGGAGTGTGCACCGCCGGTGGCACTGCTGGCAGGAGATCAGACGGGATTTGCCCGCTCGTGGCAGAATCTGGGCTGGAAGGTTGTGATACCCGACGATGTACAGGCCCGCGGGACAGAGTACCTGGCGGATCTGATCCGCAGCGGCGTGGGAGGGAAGTGAAGATGGCAAAACTATTCATCCACAGAGACATCCTGAAGAATTTCAATCGACTCCCGAGCAAGGTGCAAAAACGAGTCTACAGCCTGATTGATGAGTTTCAGGCGGATCCGCATTCGCCGGCAATTGGGTTGCATGCGCTGACCGGTGACATGCTTGATGCCAAGGTGCGGGGGGTTCGCAAGTTTCCTGACGGGTACCGGGCAATCGTCATTGCCCCTGAAAAGGGTGACACATATCTGCTTGTGCACATTGATGCGCATGACAGGGCCTACGACTGGGCCCGCAATAAGCGTTTTGAGGTGCATGCGGGTACTGGTGTATTTCAAGTGTTTGACACGGTCGAGGTGGAGTCTGCAACAAAGGGAAAAGTGCCTGAAGCAAGGTCAAAGGCGAAGTTGAAAGCCCAATACCCGCTGGCAGCATTTTCGGATGACGAATTATTTGCAGCCGGGGTGCCAAGGCCACTGATTCCAGCAGTGCGTTCGATCCAGTCAGATGAGGCGTTGACTGCGTTGATTGACTATTTGCCACCCGACTGTCGCGATGTGCTGTACGGTCTGGCTGCGGGAATGCCACTGGACGAAGCCATCGTGGATATGTTTGCTCAGGATGAGCGTCCAGTTCTGAATGAGCCACTGGATCCGGGTGACTTCTCACGGATTGCGGAGACATCGGGTCGCGACCTGGTGCTGGTTGATGGACAGGATGCGTTGAAGCAGATCCTCGCAGGAAGTCTGGAGGAATGGCGAATCTTCCTGCATCCGGCGCAGCGCAAGCTGGTTACTCGGCAGACCTTCGGAGCCATGAATATCACCGGAGCCGCAGGAACAGGGAAGACCGTCGCGTTGATGCATCGCGCCGCACATCTGGCTCGAAGGCTGGAAGACCCGGCCTGCAAGGTACTGGTGACAACGTTTACAACGAACCTGTCCATCACGATCAAGCATCATTTACAACGACTAGCCCCGGATGTCGCCGATCGTTTTGAGGTGACCAATCTGCATTATCTGGCACGAACGTTGTGTCTGCGTGCGGGATGGCGTGGGCGGATTGCAGAAGATTCTGAATTGGCACAAATCTGGGAGGATGTCTGGGTCACATGTTCCGACGAATTGCCGATGTCACGTGAAGAAATGCAGGCGGAGTACGACCTGGTCATTGATCCGAATGGGATTACCGAGGAAGACTCGTATCTGGTTGCCGTTCGCTCCGGTCGCCCAAGGATCAGTCGCCAGCAACGTCGTACTGCCTGGCCTGTGTTCCGAGCATTTCAGCGCGGGCTGAAGAAGCGAAACCTGCTCACCTTTGAAGGTGCCGTCCACGAAGCTCGATTGTCTGTGGAGCAGAAGAGTACCCGCGAGTTTGCGCATGTGCTGGTGGACGAGGTGCAGGACTTCAGTCTGGAGGCATTACGCCTGATTCGTGCACTCAGTCCTGCGGATGAAGATGCCCGTGATCCATTGTGCACGGTCGGGGACGGCCATCAACGAATTTACAGGACAAGGATTCCGATGAGTCGAGCGGGAATTGACATCAGGGGGCGTTCCAGCCGTCTAAAAGTCAACTACCGCACCAGTGAGCAGATCCGGCAGTTTGCGCAGGGCATTCTCAGGGGAGTAGAGATTGACGACCTGGACGAAGGTGTAGCGTCGACCGTGGGCGATCATTCTGTGTTCTCCGGTCCTGAACCGGCGGTGGTACCTTGTGCTGATGGTAAAGAAGAGTCACAGGCGATCGTTCAATGGGTTCAGGAACTTCAGGACCGAGGACTGGCGACACATGAGATCTGCGTGACGCCATGGAAACCCGAGGTTGTCACGGCACTCACTGCCGCGGGGATCGGCGTCTATGAACTGCGGGCACGCGAAGAGGACCCTGGCGCCAGCGAATCCGGGATTCGAGTGGGCACGATGAAAAGAATTAAAGGCCTTGAATTTCGTGCCGTGGCGATCGCCTGTGCAGACGCAGAAGATGCGATGAATCAGCTTGAGGACTCACCACTGAAGGACCGTTGTGAACGCTACGTCGCCGCCACTCGGGCAAGAGAACAGTTGCTGGTAACGGTCGCGAAGTAGCGTCGGCGGAGTCAGCGGCGAACTCAACGACGGCGAGGTTGTTGTTATGAGCCTGCCCTGATCGTCCCAACGATCTTTGTTCGCGAACATTATTGACGATGTCGCTCTGTCTCCGAGGTGTCTGTAAACTCTCGGGTACTCCAGACTCTGATAAGTCGCGGATCAGCTTTGAGGGACGACGTGAATGTCTGAGTTGTCGTCTACGGACGCTGCAAATCTTTGTGAGATATGTCTGGGTGTCATTCCCGTGCATCGCCGTGATACGAGGTATTGCTCCCGATTTTGCCAGGTGGAAGCGAATCGTGAGGCTGGTTTCGTAGCAAAGAAATGTAGCGTCTGCGGGAAGGAATTCGATTCAGGAGAGCATACAGCGGAGTTCTGCACGAAGCGTTGCAGTCGAATTGCACGGTGTACTCCGATGTGGAGACGGCCGGCGAGCCAGTGTCGGACGTGTGGCGCTGATTTCTCACAGTCAACGGCAAATCAGATATTCTGCAGTGTGGAATGCGCGGCAAGTAGAAAAAAAAGCAGCAGGTAGATGTACACAAAACACCGGCATCCTCGTTTGCAGTTTGCTGAACTGTGACAACAGCGTTCTGCTGTTTGCGTTGTGCGAGTAGCGCTTCGGTCTACCAGAATCCAGGAACGATCTCATCCACGGCGATGGCGATGAGTAAGGAGAATTGTCATGCAAATCTATCGCCTTCACGCCGTTCCACAACCTGAGGACTACGTCGCTGGTCTCACGGCACTGGGGACTCGTGTGACGGATTTGCAGCGGCGGTTGCTGGCGGCGCAGTATGCGGCACCGTATCGCATGGTCACTTCACCCCAGCTTGCGGAACTGGCGAAGGTCCCCGGCGGACGACCCGCGGTGAATGCACAGTACGGTCGCCTCGGCCACCTCTTCTGCGATGTGACAGGATTCCAGCCGGATCTGCGCCCCGATGATACGCACCGCTGGTGGTCGGTCTGGTCCGTCGGATATTCACTGCCCACCGGCTTTCACTGGGAAATGCACGAGGAAGTCGCCACTGCACTCGAACAACTTGGCTGGGTGACTGCCAGTCCCACGATAGCGTCCCTGCCAATCGTCGCCGATGTCGCGTCGCCACCGGGACGTACAACAACGATGGTCACCCGTCTCATCCGCGATTCCACGCTGGCTCGTCTTGTGAAAGAACTGCACGAATACCGCTGCCAGATCTGCGACACGCAACTGACGCTCCCCGGCGGTCGTCTCTACGCCGAAGCACACCACCTGCAACCGCTCGGAGCCCCCCATCACGGACCTGACATCGCGGAAAATTTGCT
>JALQUR010000581.1 GCA_023260695.1 Planctomycetaceae bacterium | reverse complement strand
ACTCGGTATTCCGAGTGAATCAGAAATCGAGCCAAGATAGCCAGATCACGCAATTTGGGGTCGACAGCGTTCCGCCCCCGCTGGAAGCTAATTCACCGGCATCGAAGAATCCGGAGTACTGCTGTGCACAGTCACTTTGCTGTAAACCTGCTGCGGTGCGGCCGGCATCCGATCTACCGCCTGCAGTTCCTTCCGCGACCACTCCTCCGGAGCGCAATAGGGACACTTGCCTGTGTAGATGATGCAGCCGCAGTCTGAACATTCATGAGGTCCGAAGAAATGCAGATTCTCGCGCACAGACTGCAGCCAGGCGACCCGCATCATGGCAATGAATATGAGGGCGCTGATGAGCCATGCAATCGGACCATTGACGAATGTGATAATGATCACTGCCAGCCCGGCCGCTGAGCTTCCACAGAGCACATAGGGCCAGAACTTCTCCCACCATTTCTTCTGACGGCCCGATCCACACTCTTCCCGGAGCAGATCTTTCATTGTTTCAATTCGCATTCGGCGAACTGCCATCTTCTCGTAGCTGCCCACAGCCTCGAGCAGACGTTCAACATTGTCCATCACGCGGTAAATATCACGCGTCCTGAACATCTGCTGGTGCGCCCAGCGATTGCGAATCTCACGCAACTCGCTCACCAGACTACGCTCCGTAAAACCAAGCTCTGAACGAAAAAAATCGTTCCAGTAGTCCCACATGAAGGCAAGCATGGAGTGAGCGTCCCAGGTCTCCAGCGACCCATGGGAAAAACGCGGAGACTTCAGGAGTGCTTCAGGTACGTGTCGTGCCACGAACGGCCTGAGCCCCGTCACCAGAAGTTCCAGCGCTTTCTCTACAGAGGCGGACATAACACACCACACTTAGTCTGAGCCAACGGCAGGCGAAAGGCACTTCGCAACGTTGACGAATTTCAACAAGCTCATCTTACAATACGCACGGAATACCCGTACGGTTCGAAGAATTCAGCTCGCATTCGACTTCACCCGGAGTGTATCGTAGGGGTGGGCATTTTATGCCGATTATACGGATTCTGCGGAAGCAATATGTTCTGTTTCTGCGAGGCAACGGAACTGCTCGTCTCCATGAACTGCACCACGTATCGTCGAAAAAAAATGCAGACAAAACTCCCATTTTCCCCAAAGGGCACTCGCTTGGATTCCTCATGGAACCTGCTGGCTAACAGCCTCTCTCCGGGTGCGGTTCCCGCTGCTGTCCCCCCCCGGCAGCTGCTCCTGTTTCCCGCAGTGACCGCAACTGAGGCAAATCTTCGCCTGACAGATGCTGATGCAGCAATCCAGGCAGAAATCTGTATCCACGCCTGCAGCGACGGCACACATGCGTTGTCCAGTCCCGTTGTACAACCAGAACTCAATGCCACACTGACTGCGTCTGCCCTGAACAAACTGCTGCTGCCAGCTCTGGATGTTGCGCGGCGGAGTCAGTCACCAGCGGTTCGTGCTCTGATTATGCCGGACGATCGACTCACTGAAGCCTGGCGGCAGACCCTGCTCATCGCCGGCTTTGAACACATCGCTACCGCAGCCATCCTGCAGCGAAAGATTAAGGCGGCAGAACCGCGGCCTGCTGCTCTCACCACACAGTCCATTCACACACGCTCCGCACAGGAAGTACAGCAGGATGCGTCACTGCATCAGCGAGTCCTGACCCTGCTGCAGCAGATCACCTCCGTCAGCGATGATCTGAGCCAGCTTCCTGTTCCGCAGCCCGAGCAGATGCTGAGTGAATGGGCCGAATCTGCGGGTGTCGTTCTGCTGAGCCTGTCAGCGGGCGTCAATTCGGAAACCATTCTCTCCGGCATCTGTGTATTCACCACTGATACGGAGAGCGATTCTTCACTGCCAACGACAACGCCGAATCTGCTGTATCTTGGCGTGCACCCTGATCACCGACGCCAGAGAATTGCCACCCACCTGCTGGAGTCGTGTTCAGCCACACTGTCGTCCAACGGTATCCGCTTTCTGCGCGTCGCTGTTGATCAGAAGAATGAGTCGGCAATGGCGTTCTACCGCTCTGAGGCGTTCGCCATGATCTGCCAGCAGCAGATCCTGATCTGCAGACTGTCCCAGAACTGAACAGTCGCCGCATCCAGCATTCTTTAAGAACAGAGATGCACGCAGGGCAAGGCGTGCTCTCAGCGTCATGCATATACACAGGACAAGGCATGCACACAGGGCTGAATGCTGGTTTGCCCTGAACGCTGCGGGGACCACCCGCCGCCAGATGCCCGACATGTCCGAGTTCTGAGCCTCAGGCAGAAACGGTCACCATGCATCCCGTTGCGGACAATTCTCCACCGCCACTCCAGAAACACCGGACGATCGTTGCCGCCATCTCAGCACAGTCGTCGTCAAGCAGCACACCGCCGGGGCAGTCTTCACTGGAATAGACCTGCATCCGCTGCAATGCATCGTGCATCAGAGCAGCCCAGCCGCCTTCTCCGCGAGCAACATCGACGCGACGATACAGATGCTCGATGTTTCCCTCACCGACGGTATCCCAGATGCAATATCGAGCCATGAAGTCGCCGCAGAAATCGAGCATGCAGAATTCACTGTCCTTGCGGAGCATTTCAATCCGCAGCACGTGACTCATGTGCAGATGCTCACTGTCTTCAACCGCATTCAGAGACAGTTTGCGGACACAGTCGTGACCTCGATACACGTTGCGGGCCAGATCCTCCAGGTCCTGTGCCTTGCGAAAACGATCACGGGCCAGCAGCAGTGTCGTCCAGCAGCGGGTGAGCATGCCCATGAGCAGCACTTGCTCTGCAAGTGTTCGCAGCACCGGAAGATTCTGCTGCAATGGTGCCCAGAACGGATCACGCTCCAGCTGAAACGCCGTCTCTGCAGCATCATCGGACACCAGCTGTAACAGCTTCATCCAGCGGTTCAGACAGGTGCGACTGGCAACGTAGTATTCACCCAGGGATTCTGATGAGATGGGTGAATGACCCTGAATGAAGGAATCACCATTGGCAGAAAGCATTGAAACGATCTGAGTAATTTCGGCGGCGTTCACGTCGGGGAAATCCTGGCAGCATGTCAGTTGAGGGAAAACCTGCGGTCTCTGCCGCTGGTGTCCCCCGGAAGATGCAACGCCGGTGCCCAACAGAAAAAAAACCATGCAAAAACCACGATTTCCGGCTGATTGATGCCTTTTTGACTCAAACTCAGCCGAACGCTGCTC
>JALQUR010000494.1 GCA_023260695.1 Planctomycetaceae bacterium | reverse complement strand
AACTCATGTTGCTACCCTCCGGGAAAAAGACAGTCCGAGTGTATTGAATTGGTCTGGATTGACAAGGCTGCCTGTAACGGATGTGCCGTGTGGGGTGCAGGATACGGTGCCGTCATAATCGGATTGATTTGCGATTCACGCAGTACAAACACTTTGCTTTGACTCCGTTGAGATTTAGAATTTGACCGATAGGGGAATGTGCGCAGGATGAGGTATTACGGTGACACACGGAAGGATTTCTGCTCAGGCAGTCCAGGGCTGCCTCAGGTTGTCACTCTGAATCGTCGTCAGTCAGGGCTGGTCGGGCATAATTGGAACGTCAACGCCCCTGCCTTCCTCCCGGAGAATCTTTCATCATGGCCAAGAAGTACCTCAATCCTGAAGAAGCTGCCGAAATGCTGGGGATCACAGCAGATCAGGTAAAGAAGCTTCGCGAAGGCGGCGAGCTGCGTGGATTTCAGGATGGTGGCAACTGGAAATTCCGGGAAACCGACCTGCAGGAATATCGTCGCTCCAGTCAGCTGGAATCTTCCGCAGATCTTGGAGGGGATTCCACACTGGATGATGCCCCGATCAGTCTCGGTGCCTCAGACAGCGACGTTCGACTCGTGGCCGACGATCTGCTCGATTCCGACAGTGATGTGAAACTGCTCGGCGGCGATGATCTGCTGGACGACAGTGACAGCGACGTCAAACTCGCTGCTCCGGAACATACCGACAGCGATATCCGACTGGCAGATACAGAGGCGACATTTACTCTTCCGCCCAGTCTCGATTTCGGTTCAGGTCAGGTCGGGTCCGGAATTGGCAGCGGGATCACTCTCGAAGCCGCGGGCAGCAGTGCTCAGCTGTTGCCGGAAGACAGTGGGATCAGTCTCGAAATCGACGACAGCGGGATCAGTCTCGAAGCGGATGACAGCGGCATCAGTCTCGAAGCATTCGATGATGATGACAGTGGCATTTCTCTGGATGCCGGCGACAGCGGAATCTCACTCGACTTCGATGATGATGACGCAACAGCAGCTGTGGACATGGGAAGTACCATGCCCATGGACGTACTGCCCGGCGCTCGACAGATGTTGTCCGATGCTGGTGCCACTACCGAACTCCAGATGCCAGCCGTCGGCGGAGGACGGACAGACAGTGACTTTGAACTTGCCGGTCTGGATGACGACGATAGCGATGGCAGCAGCACCAACGTGCTCACTTTCGACAACGATCTTGAAGGCCCCAGCACAGCCGTGGCCGCGGGATTCGATGACAGCGATGCTGAAGTGGAAGATGCACTCGACTACAGCGACGACGAGGAATACAGCGACGACGACTACGAAGATTACGACGAGGACTACGAAGACTACGAGGAAGCTGCGGAACTCGATGATGACGATGGTTTCACCACGGGTTCCTCCGCGATCGCCGGCTCCGCTCCCGCAATTCGTCGCAGTGACGTCGACTGGGGCATGGGCATCAAGATCATGATCGGGACCTCAGCTGTGTTCTCTCTGGTCTGTGCAGTTCTTGGAGCTGAACTGATCCACACCATGTGGACATGGACGCAGCCTGGTTCCGATGTCGCGCAATCCCAGGTGCTTGAGCTCATCAAGCCACTGTTCTGATCGATACGCGATCATGATGGTTCCCTCAGACCTTGAGGGTTAATGCAATGAATCAGAAAGCCACGGAGTGATCCGTGGCTTTTTGTCTGCGCCAGTGTTCCTGCGCCAGTGTTCCCGTGACTGGTCTCTTCTCATCCTGTTGTAGCTGCAATCGTATGTTGAGCATTCAGCGGATTGTCAGAAAGTCATTGTGATTGAGCAGAGCGAGGATCAGGGCAGACCATGCCCTCGATTCTCGTTCTTCTGCCTGCAGGGAATCCCCCGCAGTACGGAGCTTCGCCAGAGACTCGCGACAGACGTGCAATTCTGCAGCGTCCGGCAATGTGCTCAGAATCGTCTCAAACGCATATGCAATCCGCTGCTCATCGTCCTGCAGATTTTCGTGGGCCAGCAGCAAGGCAGACAGAGTTCGGGCGGTGGAGGCAGCCAGCTCACTGTTCTCCAGAGCAAGCGCCTGCTGCGGAACAATGCTGTCGGATCGTCGATAGCATTCCTGTACGCTGGCATCGTCAAACATTGCCAGAAAGTTCTGCTTCTCGTTGTTCGAGTGAAAGTAGTACAGGCTTCTGCGTCGCGAGGATGTGTCTGCCGCAGGAACTGGTGGGCCGCCCATGGCAGGATCCAGTTCGCCGCAGATGGCCAGCAGACTGTCTCTGACAACCTGGGCCTCCATCCGGATCGGATCGCGTTTCCAGTACCATACGTTGCCCGGGTCCAGTTGCCTGGTTGCTGGATCACTGCCCAGTGTCATGGAGGATCTGGCATACGCATCAGACAGTACAATCAGTCGATGCAGATGTTTCATGCTCCAGTCATTATTCATGAACTCCGTCGCCAGCCAGTCCAGCAGCTGCGGATGCTCCGTTGTTCCTCCGTTGCGACCAAAATCAAACTGACTGGATACCAGCCCGCGACCAAAATGGCGATTCCAGAGATGATTTACGGCGACTCGAGCAGTGAGCGGATTTCCGGGACTGGTGATCCATGCTGCCAGAGCACTGCGGCGGCCCGTACTGGTGTCCGGGAATGGCCGAGTTCGTGATTCTTCACTCTCAACATTACTCTCTGGTGTCTTTACTGCTCCGGCAGGAATCGTGAAGTGCAGTTCATCGCGATTCTCGACGGCCAGCAGCTTTGCTTTGGCGGCCTGCACGGCTTTTGTTGCTGCGGCCTGCTGCGCCTGCGGAGACTGCTGCAGTGCAAGTTCGGCGGTGAGCAGATCAGCTCTGGCGTCCAGCAGGTCTACCCTGCGTTCGAGATCTGCCGCCTGTCGCACGACCGCAGTCGTATCTGCTGTTGACTCACCGCTGATCTGCATGCGAGTTGCCGCCGCGCGCAGATCGATCAGTTCTGACTTTTGCTCAGCGGCCTGCAGCCGCAGCTGAGCTGCTTCAAAAGCCATCTCCGCATGCAAGGGTGTGAGTGGATTGGCTGCAGCCCCGTCAACTGACAGTGCCAGCCTGCTCGAATCCGGAAGAGCGCGAAGTGAGAATTCATGAAACTCCGCACGGCAGTCAAACGCCATCAGGCGGAGCGTGCCGGCGTGACGTGCAAACGGCAACTGGTGAGCAATCGTCAGGTCATTGTTCACGAGGACATTGACCAGTTGTCCCTGCACACGCACGGTGAGTGTGTGCTCCTGATTCAGCGGGACTGGTCGGGCCTGCATGGCCTGCGGAGGATATGTCTGTTGTCCTGCCTGCAGCCATGAAAGCTGCACTTTGGAGCCATCCTGCACGCTGCTCAGGTAGGCAGTCACGTGATCGTCCCCATGAACATCAAATCGCAGTCCCACGGATTTCCAGCGCTGCCCGGCACGAGGGATATAGCGCAGTGTTGCTTCAAAGTTCTCTGGTACTTTGCGGAGTAATGTCAGGTGTGCAGCTTCGGTCGACACCTGATTCTGCAGCAGTTGCCCATTCTGCCACAGCCATTCGCCGGAGGTCACTTCCCATGCATCCGGATCGGCGCTGCTGAAGTTGTCGTGAAACAATGACGCAGCTGCGATGCCGGCCTCAGGCGCGGGATGATTCTCTGAGTCACGCAGATGTTCCCTCGTTGTTGCCGCTTTCTGCAGTGCCTGTTCTGCAGCTGCACGATCTTCTTCTGCCTGAGCCTTGAAGGCAGCGATCACATGATCGCGGATTCCGGGCTGCCAGGACTCAACAGGCAGCTGGACCTGCCTGATGGGAAACTCATCGAACTGCAGAAACTCCGGAAACGCCGCATTGATGGGTGTGGACTTGTCCAGGTTCCGATCATCGCCACGCACGTGCAGCCATGTTTCCGCATCTGCATTGCAGTCGAAAGCTCGCGGAATTCCATCCCTGGCAGTGTCAGTTTCCATACCTGCCAGATCAGTCCTGATCTGGTAGGGCTCGAAGAAAGCCCGCAGCTGGTAATACTCCCGCTGAGAAATGGGGTCGTATTTATGATCGTGGCACTTGCTGCAGTTAACCGTCAGTCCGAGCATTCCCTTGAACGTATGCTGAATCACATCGTCCAGCCATGTGGTGCGGTTGAACTTGTAGTACTGTCGGGCAAGATAACCGGTTGCTCGAAGTCGATTCATGTCATTGGGATAAAGTTCATCAGCTGCCAGCATTTCCAGCAGCATCTGGTTGTACCCTTTGTCTTCGTTCAGAGATTCCACGATCCAGTCTCGCCAGTGCCAGATGTGCTGCTGGGAATTTCGTACTTCGTTGCCAAGGCCCCACCAGTCGCTGTAGCGCCAGATGTCCATCCAGTGTCGCCCCCAGCGTTCTCCGTAGTGCGGAGATGCCAGCAGCTGATCGACGATGTCCCTGCGAGCGGTTTCAGAATGATCGGAACGGAATTTCCGGAGCTGTTCCGGCGACGGTGGAATACCCAGCAGATCCAGGTAGACGCGGCGCAGCCAGATTGCCGGGTCTGCGGGACTCTGAGCAACAAGGTTGAGGTCCGAGTGATGCTGATTGAGAAAAGCGTCAATGGGATTCTGACCCCCATCACCCGGCACCGGTGATCGCACGGGGGGCTGAAATGCCCAGTGCTGCGATGGATCCGTTTCGGGGGCTTCATCCGGCGGTGCCGGAGCACCCTCGAGGATCCAGCGGCTGATTGCCGCGATCTGTACTGCGGTCAGCGGTTCACCTTCCGGAGGCATTCGTTCCGCCGGATCGACTGTCTGAACACGCTGGAGCAGCCGGCTTGTTGCCGGATTCCCCGGCTGCAGCTCAGATCCGCTGTCGCCGCCGGCAAGCATCAACGGAACGGTATCCAGTCTGAGCCCGCCTTCCTGTTTCAATGCTCCATGGCAGGCGTAGCAGCGTTCCTGCAGAACGGGGCGGATCTGGCGGATGTACAGATCTTCCTCGTGCGCATGCAGCGTGGCTGAGCAGCCGATCAGAAGCAGTATCAAGTGCGACTGACCTGAGATCTTTCGTTCCACATTCAGCTCCTGATGCAGCAACGCAGCACTTGCGTACTGGAATTCCGGCACAGCTACTGATGATACCTTCAGGGAGGCAGGTTCTCCATTGCACAGCGTTCGTTGAGATGTCCAGGGATCCCGGCGGCTTTCAGTCCACCTGCAGAAAGCCCCAGGCGGGTGACTCCGAGACTGGATTCACTCCCATCCGCTGCTGAAACGGCAGAATCTGCCGAAAGATCTCCCGGAGTAGCGGGGAGGAGTTGCCAGCTGCAGTGCAGGGTGCCGCTGAGATCGAACCCGCTGGCGCAGCCTCAATGCGCTGCCGATAACCAGAATAACCGCGGGAACCGATCGAAGTTCCGCTATCCGCAGATCCTGCTGGCAACTCACCGGGAGTTGTGAAGGTCACCCCATGCTCAGGCCGCTTTTTACCTTGACGCTGTTGTTTCCCGCTCTTCTTGCCGGCTGTCATTGCATGCCGGTCAGTGCGATTTATGACAACGCCGTTGATAATCTCAGCGATGGTCTGAGAGAACTGCCCGCCGCAGATGGCCTTTACGTTGAGGATCTGGATATTCAGCGTTGCGGTGTTCACTGCCAGCAGCATCATATTCAATGCACGGCAACACACCCTCGGCATCGACCGCGATGATCAGCTCAATGCAGCCGGCCCGGGAATATTGCACGGAAGTCGTTTTCGCCACGAGCAGTCGAGTTCTGGTTGCAGCGCGGCAGTTCTCGGGACAGAATGCGGTGTTCCGGGCAACGCCCCGGTCGTGCTCATTCACTCAGATTCTCTGAGGGGAACGCTGATGCTGTCGATCTATGGCAGGCCAAACGCTTTCTGCGACAGGACTCCGCGGCGAAGAATCCTGACTGCTGGAGGTCAGGGTCTGCTGGGGCTCTCAGTGCCCTCATTGCTGGCGGCCGAATCGGTCGGGCTGCATCACCCGCCGCGCGTAAAATCCGTCATTTTTCTGCTGCTGTTTGGTGGACCCAGCCAGCTGGAAACATTTGATCTGAAGCCAGATGCTCCGGAGAAGATTCGCGGGCCTTTCCGCCCGATTGCAAGCCAGACGCCGGACCTCCTGATTGGCGAACATCTGCCGCGGATGGCAGCGGTGTCGGGACTTTATCGCGTGATCCGAACGATGTCACATTCGTTCAATGATCACAGCGGTGGTGGTCACTACATACAGACAGGTCACCGCTGGCATGTTCCGGTTGGTGGAGGGTTTTCTCCGACTCCCAAAGACTGGCCGTCAATGGGATCTGTCCAGGCATGGTGTGAACAGTCGGCTGCAACAGCAGAGATTCCGGCTTCTCCACCGTACATCGTGCTCCCAAATTCGCTTGGTGCACTCCAGGAACGCGGGCAGTATCCACGTCCGGGTGAGCATGCCGGCTGGATTGGCCCGCGGTACAATCCGTTGACAACCGGGATTGGAAAACGTTCTGTTGAAGATAATCCGTACTGGCGTGACTGCACGGATGAGGAATTGTCGTTCCAGATCAGTGATCTGCAGGTGCCCGATGACGTAAATGGTCACAGACTGCAGAAAAGACGGTCGCTGCTGCAGCAGTTTGATGATGCTCGCAGGGGACTTGAATCCTCAGGATCACAGCGGGCGTTTGGTGATTTTCAGAAGCATGCGTTTGAGCTGATGACCAGATCAGCCATCAAGGATGCTCTGGAAATACGGCGTGAACCCGACCACGTCCGCGATCGTTATGGACGACATCTGTTCGGTCAGTCGTCGTTGATGGCACGGCGTCTGGTGGAAGCCGGGGTTCGCTTTGTCACGGTTCATTATGACTGCGTTGATGGCTACAGCTGGGATTCGCATCGGAACAGTGACGATGTTCGGCGTAATCTTCTGCCGACCTTTGATCAGGCCTGTTCTGCACTGCTGTCGGATCTGCAGGAGCGTGGCCTGCTGGACGAGACGCTGGTGATTGCCACGGGAGAAATGGGCCGTACTCCAAAGGCCAACGCACAGTGGGGCCGTGATCACTGGAGCACGCTTTTCCCGGCCGTGATTGCGGGCGGCGGCATCCCGGGCGGCTCCGTTTATGGTGCATCAGACAAGGATGCCGCATGGCCTCGCGAGAATACGGTCTCACCGGAGGATCTTGCGGCCACGGTGTATCACGCACTGGGGATTGATCCGGATCTCAGAATTCCTGACGCCGGAAACCGTCCGGTGCCGATTGTTGATGGTGGTCAGCCGGTACTTGATCTCTGGTCATGACGTCTTTGCAGCCGGTTCCGGGCATGTTTGTGCGGATTATCCGGACTTGATGCAGGATGTTTCACTGGCAAAACGGCCGCATCCGCAGATCACCATACCTGGCCCGTGTTCTCGTGTGAAAGACTAACCCGTGCGGGCAGGAAAGACCCGCACAGGAATGTTCAGAGCCCTTTCCGCTGCCCTGCAAGTTTCTACGGCAGCACAATCAGCGGTTCTGCTCCCAGTCTCCGCTCTGCGAAAGCAATTCACATGCTGACCACACCAAATCTGCTTTTTGTCGCTGTCATGCTCATGAGCATCATCGCGGCTGTCTTCGATGTCCGGGAACGCCGGATTCCCAATCTGCTGACGGCCCCTTTCTTTGCAGTTGGGCTGATTGTCCAGATCGTGCTGACATTCAGCGGGGATCAGGGACAGTTGACTTCCGGCCTGCTGGCAGCGTTGTTCTCCTTTGTTCTTCTGGGCGGGATGTGGTTGGCCGGTGGTGTTGGTGCTGGCGATGCAAAACTCATGATGGCGATCGGTATCTGGGTTGGGCTGTCGAAAACTTTGCTGATTCTGTTTGGCAGCCTGGTTGCCACGCTGGTCATTCTGGTGGCGGTGAAGGGTCTGCGACGTTTCGGCGTTCCCATGGGGATTCTGCTGCAGCCGGCTCATATGCCTGGTCGAAGTGCCAACACTCGGGTTGTCCGTGGTGTCAAGCTGAAGCGGGGTATTCCCTTTGCCGTGGGTGTCTGTGCCACAACCTGGCTGATGGCAATCCTGTCGGTCCTCAGCATTGGCACAAGCTACACCCTGCTGACCGCCGCCGGCTGAATGGCCACTCAACCGGTCCCATTCCTGTCTGCCGGGACTCGGTGAATTCTCATTTCCTCGCAAAATGCCTGCGATCTGGCTCCTTGAGCGGCGTTGGGGCGGCTGGGATTGACCTGATTCAGGCTTTCCAGCACACTTCTGCGGACTGAACAACCGGCAAATCCTGCCGTTTAGCCTCCGCGTTGCCCGGGGTGGCTGTGTCCATCCCGTGTTGCCCATTTGCTTGCAAGAATATGAACTCACCGCAGAAACCGGATCGTCTCGAGCTGGCGAGGCTTGAGAAGCTGGAAAAGATACAGTCCCTCGGGATTGATCCGTGGGGCCAGCGATTTGATGGCCATCGCAGCATCTCTGATGTCCGTCCGTTGTGTCCTGAAGAGTCCGGCACTGACGGTGCTGAGGTGCGTATTGCCGGACGCATTATGACCCGTCGAAAGGCGGGCAAGCTGCGGTTTATCGATCTGCAGGATCAGACTGGCTCCATCCAGCTGATGTGTTCCCGAGGTGATCTGTCGGAGCAGCAGTGGGAACTGATTACTGCTCTGGACGATGGCGACCTGATCGGGGTGGATGGGATTCTGCGTCGGACCCGTACCGGTGAAGTCTCTGTCTTTGTGCAGACGATGACATTTCTCTGCAAATCGCTCGCGCAACCACCGGAAAAATTCCACGGCCTGCGCGATGAAGAAACCCTCATCCGACAACGCTATCTGGATCTGATTTACAGCGAAGGTGTGCTGCCTCGCATGCTGCAGCGTTCGCAGATCATTGATTCTGTCAGATCAACGCTGCGGAATCATCGTTTCCACGAGGTTGAGACACCGGTTCTGCACAGCATTGCCGGAGGTGCCGCAGCTCGGCCATTTATCACACACCACAATGCGCTCGACATGCCGCTGTATCTGCGGATTGCACTGGAACTGCACCTGAAGCGTCTGCTGGTCGGTGGCATCGAACGTGTTTACGAGATCGGACGCGTGTTTCGCAACGAAGGCGTGGATGCGACTCATAATCCTGAATTCACCATGCTGGAGGTGTATCAGGCATACGGGAACTACGAATCGATGATGGATCTGACCGAACAGATCGTCGTGGATGCCTGTAAGAGTCTGGGAACTTCACTGCAGATCCCATGGGGTGATGCAGGAGAAGTAATCGATCTGACTCCACCATGGCCTCGTCGCCGTTATGCGGATCTGTTTCAGGAGCATGCAGGCTGTGATCTGCGGGATGCCGCTGCGGTGACTGCCCTCGCTCAGGAACTGCAGATTGAAACTGAAAATGTGCATCACGATGTGATCGTGAATGAGATCTTCGAGCAGAAGGTGGAAGATCATCTGAGTGGTCCGATCTTTGTGATGGACTACCCTGCCTCAATCTGCCCACTGACAAAACGGAGTCAGTCGGACCCTGAGGTTGCGGAGCGGTTTGAGCTGTACATCCGGGGAATGGAACTCGCAAATGCGTACACGGAACTCAATGATCCGCGACTTCAGGAAGAGCTGTTCCTGACGCAGCTTGCGGGTCAGTCCGAAGAGGACTCAATGGCCAAAATGGATACCGATTTCATTCGGGCTCTGAAAGTCGGCATGCCGCCTGCCGGCGGGCTGGGAATCGGTATCGATCGGCTGGTAATGCTGCTGACGAACAGCAGAGCGATCAAGGACGTTATTTTCTTCCCGCTGACACGACACGAACGCAGCGAGAGTAGTGGAAAAGAAACAGAGATGAGCGAAGACTGAAGGAAGGATTCCTGACGTCACACGAGTCACGACTGGTGAATGCACCGGTCTGAAACAGATCAGTCTGCCCGGTGAAGGAGTACTGGGATGTACAAACTTTTGCTGTGTCTGCGGTACCTGCGTACCCGCTATATCGCGCTCGCCTGTATCGTCAGCGTAATGCTCGGCGTGGCCACGATGATTGTCGTGAACAGCGTGATGGCCGGATTTTCCACCGAGATGCGCGACCGGCTGCACAATTTCCTTGCGGATATCGTGATTGAGTCGCGAGGGACGGCGGGCATCCCCAACGTCGATGAGCAGTTGAGGCGAGTACAGGAGTGTGCCGGGCAATATATTGCGGCAATGACTCCGTCCATCGAAGTGCCTGGGATGGTGACTTTTACGGATCCCTATTCTCGTGAGAGCTACACACTGCCGATCGAGATTCATGGGATTGACCCTGAAGGCAAAGCTGCAGTCGGACCGCTGAAGGATTATCTCGACAGTTACAACGCAATTGTTGAAGACGGAGTTGTGGTCCGCCCTGCTCTGCGTTCCAGCGATGTTCCGCTCGGCTGGGAACTGACACCGCAGGGACAGGAACATTATGAGTTGGTTCAGGAACGCAAGCGAATGTTCCTGGACGAGGCGTCACAGTCCGGGGCATTTCCGCCGGTCATGGACAGGACGACAGAGTCCATCCCGGACGATCCTGTTTTTGATTCCGTGGATGCGACCGAGTCCGGCGACACGCTCGATGCACCTGGTGATCCGGGAACGGTGCTCACCGATGCGACCGGGGATAAGGATGCGGCTGCTGAACAGTCACCGGAGATGATGTTTGAGGACTACAAGCTTCCTGTTGGATCCACGGCTTCGGAGCCGGCTCGGATTTATATCGGTGAAGGACTTGTCAGCTTCTTCGTGAAGAATCAGCAGACAGGCCGCCAGCAGAAGGTCATGATGGTTGAGCCGGGTGATGACGTGATTGTGAGTACGATCACTGCGCAGACGCCGCCCGAAGTGACGAAGTTCCAGGCCACAGTGGTGGATTCCTTCCACAGTGGCATGAGTGAAATCGACTCCCGAATCGTGCTCATGAACATCAAGGCTCTGCAGCAGAATCGAGGGATGCACCTGGATGATGCAATTACCTCCATCCATATTCGACTCAAGGACTACGCGGATGCTGAAAAGGCACTGGCGGCTCTGGAGCAGGCATTTCCGCCCGGGCAGGTGACCATTCGAACCTGGGAAGAGAAGCAGGGCCTGCTGCTTTCCGCGGTGGAAGTGGAAACCGCTATTCTGAATGTGCTGCTGTTCCTGATCATCGCAGTGGCTGGTTTTGGCATTCTGGCCATCTTCTACATGATCGTTGTGGAGAAGACACGGGATATCGGAATTCTGAAATCTCTGGGTGCAAGTTCATCCGGTGTGATGTCCATCTTTCTTTCGTACGGGCTGGCACTGGGAGTCGTGGGGAGTTCTGCAGGCGTCATGCTGGGGCTGCTCTTCGTTCACTACATCAATGAAATCGAAGATCTGCTCAGCTGGCTCACAGGCCGCAAGGTCTTTGACGAGAAGATTTATTACTTCTTTGAGATCCCGACCAGCATCAGTCCATGGATGGTGATCTCCGTGGCTCTCGGTGCCATCGCGATTGCTGTACTGGCCAGTATTCTGCCTGCCAGAAGGGCTGCCGCACTCCATCCTGTCCGCGCTCTGCGATTTGAGTAGTTCGCTGTTCTGCTGAACAATTCATGATTCAGTTACCAGGTTATTGACCAGTCGGATTCCCGCCATGAATGACATCCACAGGATGACACCACCGCTGATTTCCGCCGAGGCGATCTCGCGATCCTATCTGAAGGGGCAACACAAAGTGCCTGTTCTGAGGGGAGCCGGGCTGAGCGCTCATCGCGGAGAGTTTGTGTCCGTGATCGGACAGAGCGGCTCCGGAAAAAGCACTCTGCTGCACGTGATGGGGCTGCTGGATTCACCGGACGTCGGGGAAGTGCGGCTGGAAGGGAATCGCATTGACAATCTGAGTGCCGCAGCTCGGGATCAGCTGCGGAACCATGTCTTCGGATTTATCTTTCAGTTTTATCACCTGCTGCCGGAGCTGTCGCTGCTTGAAAACGTAATGGCGCCGCTGATGATTCGTCACTCCATCATTGACTTCTGGAGGAAACGCAAGGCAACGCGAGATGCTGCACTGGAAATGCTGGAGCAGGTCGGTCTGTCGCATCGTGTGCATCATCGCCCATCGGAGCTGTCCGGGGGGGAGATGCAGCGCGGAGCAATTGCCAGAGCGCTGATTGGAAAACCCGAAATCCTGCTGGCTGATGAACCGACCGGAAATCTGGATGCGGAAACCGGTCGGGATATCATGGAGCTGCTGAATCGACTGAATCAGGAGCAGCAGCTGACGATCGTGATGGTGACGCATGACGAGGCAATTGCCGCGCAGGCACATCGTACCGTGCGGCTGCAGCAGGGGCAGATTCAGAGAGTGCTGCACGAAGAGGCGGCCTGATTGTCTGCGTGAAGGCGGAGGATCTGATGCAGTGGCCTCAGGCGGTGTACGTCCACGTGCCATTCTGCCTGCGCAGGTGTGGTTACTGTGACTTCACTCTGGTTGCACGCCGGGATAAGCTGATTCCTGCCTGGCTTGACGGGATGCGTCGGGAACTGCAGCAGCACCGTGAACTGGTCGGCCGAAAGCTGCCGATTTCCACCCTTTTCCTTGGTGGCGGTACGCCGACACATCTGCAGGTCGAGCAGTTGCAGGAACTGCTGCTGTTACTCCGCGAACATTTTCATTGGACCGCGGATGCGGAAGTATCCATTGAAGCGAATCCGGATGGACTGGATGATCACCGGCTGGATGTGCTTGCCGAACTTGGGGTCAATCGAATCAGTCTGGGCGTGCAGTCATTCGATGATGCTGTTCTGAATGTGCTCGAGCGGACGCATACTGCCGCGATCGCGAGTGATGCCATCAGGCGGGCTGCTCAGCGATTCCCCAACATCAGCCTTGATCTGATCTTCGGGGTTCCCGGGCAGAATGCTGAATCGTGGTACGGCACATTACAGCAGGCTGCCGGATTCCCGCTCACACATATTTCCACCTATGGCCTCACATTGGAACAGGGGACGTCGTTCCATCGCCGTGAACGCAGAGGCGAGCTGCATCGTGCGGCGGAAGAACTTGAGCGTGAGATGTACCTCAGCGGGATTGAATTTCTGCAGCAGCATGGTTTTGAGCACTATGAGGTGTCTAACTTTGCACGCGATTCATTTCGGTGTCGACACAATCTGGTTTACTGGAATGCTGACGAGTATTTTGCTTTTGGGCCGGGGGCGGCGAGCTATATCCATGGGGTTCGACGTACAAACTGTCGCAGCGTTGTTCGCTGGCTGAAGTCATGGGGTGACGGAGTACCATGCGTTGAGGATACCGAACAGCTGGATGCTGCGCAGCGGGCCTGTGAGGCGATGATGCTGGGGTTGCGACTGCGGAGAGGATTCAGTTCTGCGGACATCGAATCCCGGTTTGAGATCAATCTGCATGAGCTGGCAGGAGCCACACTGGTCAGACTCACGCGGTCAGGACTGCTGGAACAACAGGGTTCGCAGATCCGGCTGACCCGGGAAGGGTTGCTGCTCGCCGATACGGTCGCCTCCGAACTGCTCAACCCCGAAGCAGGGGATTGAGTTTTGCACGACCCACGATGCGTGCAGCATTCTTACCCAGGCATGATCCTTTCTGTTATGCTCCGCGATGATGGCGGATCTGTGCCATCCTGTTTCCGCGACCGTTTTGCAGGCTGTCACCATCGGGCCGATCAATGAACTCCGAAGCTCATACTCATTCGTACAACTTCACGGCTGTCAGCAGCGAGTTCATCGGACAGCTGCGGAAGATCACGGCTCCGGACCGGGTACTTGATGCTGAGGATGAGCTTGTTGTCTATGAATGCGACGGTTATGTGATTGAAAAAAACGCGCCGGAGGTCGTCGTCTTTCCGGAGTCAGCTGAGGAAGTTCAGCGGATTGTGCGGCTGTGTAATGAGCAGCGGGTGCCATTCCTCGCACGTGGGGCCGGGACCAGCCTGGCCGGCGGAAGTCTGCCTGTCACGGGCGGTGTCATGATTACGCTCACCAGGATGAACCGCATTCTGCAGATCAGTACTCGTGATCGCTTTGCCGTTGTTGAGCCTGGTTGCGTCAATCTGAAGCTGACTCGGGCGCTGGCAGGGACTGGATTTCATTATGCCCCGGACCCCAGCAGTCAGAGTGCCTGCACCATTGGTGGAAATGTGGCGACAAATTCCGGCGGGCCGCACACGCTCAAGTACGGGGTT
This sequence comes from Planctomycetaceae bacterium, assembly GCA_023260695.1. Taxonomy (GTDB): domain Bacteria; phylum Planctomycetota; class Planctomycetia; order Planctomycetales; family Planctomycetaceae; genus SXXK01. The sequence goes on along the minus strand of JALQUR010000494.1, from coordinate 3,194 downwards.
ACCGTGAACCATGTCATTGGCGTGGAGTTTGTTTCACCAGCCGGCGAACTGATTACTCTCGGAGGACCCTGCGGACGTGGGAGTATGCCGGACCTGACCGGGCTCTTTGTCGGCAATGAAGGTACGTTCGGAGTCGTGACACGGATCTGGGTTCGACTGACTCGAGATCCGGCAGCGACGCGAACGATGCTGGGGGTTTTCAATACAGTTGCCGATGCGACTCAGGCCATCAGCAGCATTATCGGCGCCGGGATTGTACCCGCCGCCCTGGAGATGATGGATCAGGGTATTATTGGTGCCCTCGAAGAGGCCTTTCAGTTTGGTTTTCCACTCGACGCCGGTGCCGTTCTGCTGATCGAAGTGGATGGTCTCGATTGTGCTCTCGATGCAGAAGCGGCGACGATCATTGATCTCTGCACTGCAGCAGGCGCGACGGAAGTTCGCCAGTCACGTACCGAGGAGGATCGGGCGTTGCTCTGGAAATGCCGCAAACAGGCATTCGGCGCGATTGGTCGTCTGGCCCCAAGTTGCTGCACTCAGGATGGCGTTGTCCCCAGAACTCGGCTGCCCGAGATCCTTGAGTTCATTCAGGAAATGGAACGGAAGCACGACCTTCGCATTGTGAATGTGTTCCACGCAGGTGATGGCAATATTCATCCCATTCTGCTGTTCGACGAACGAGATCAGGATCAGATTCGCAGAGTGCTTCTGGCGAGCGACGAAATCCTGAATCGTTGCATTGATCTTGGTGGCAGTGTCACCGGTGAGCACGGAATCGGCGTGGAGAAGATCAGTTTCATGTCCCGACTGTTTTCCGCAGAGGACCTGGCAGTCATGCATGACATTCGCCGGGTGTTCAATCCTGAGGGGCTTTGCAGTCCGGGAAAGCTGCTGCCGGTGGCCGGCGGATGCAGTTCTGAACACCCGGTACAGATTGATCCGGCTCGCCGGCCAGCGTTTTGATTCCTGGCCCATGCTGGGAGGAAAGGCAGAGCCAGCCTGCAACTGCTGGTGCGCCGCGCAGGTTCGCCCAGCGGCTGCTGACGACACGATCAGCGGCAGAATCTGCCGCTGTTTCAATGTCAAAATAATCCGGTTCTAGCGGCTGACAGTATTTTGCGCATCAGTCCGCCGCGTTTTTCGGACCAGCCGAAACATCCCGTTCACGTGTCAGAATCAGAACTGTCGATTTCCCAACAGGAAGTTGACACGCTCGTTCCCGTTCCTGACGTGTGATTGTGGTGATATGAAGCCTCTTTTTCCCCTCACCATCTGTGTGCTGCTGACAGCACTCCTGCCGGGTTGCTCTGTCGGAATGGCTCTCTATCAGAAGGGTCCGGCTTCCGACACTGACGCCGCGGCGAGGCTGATTCAGGTGGCAGAATTTCATGAATATCGCGGGGACTACGAGGCTGCACAGAATTCCTATCGCAAGGCGATGGAACTGATTCCCGGGGAAAGTGCTCTTAATCAGCGCGTCAGTGTGCTCAGGCGAGTCACAGAGATCAGCGGCCAGAATACTGCCGTGTCGCCGGACACATCTGCGAGTTCCGATTCGCGATCAGTTGTCTCGGCGGCCTGCGACAGAAAACTGGAACAGGTGTTACTGGGCGGAAATACATCACAACGCACTTCGCCTGCGTCCACCCGAGTTCGCTCATCTTCTCTGAGCAGCAGAACACCAGCACTCAATTCCGATCCGTTTCAGGCTTCGGAATCAGATGCTGACGAGAGCATGATCGGTCGACAGTCACCGCTGTTCTGATCTGCCACGACCAGATACGCTCAGGCCTCATCGCCGTTCGCTGCCAGGAGCCAGTCCACAAGCCGGGCGAAGATTGGCTCTCGCTCAGATTCAAACTCGAGCGTGTGCTGTGCATTGGGCCAGTGTACCACGGACAGCCGGAGTGCAATCTGCCGTACCAGCGCCTCAGACAGCGGATTGTTCACGATGCGATCTTGCTCTGCGAGCATCGTCAGCACGGGGCACAGGATCGCAGCGCCGCCCTGAGAAATCAGCGCATCCAGGTCTCGTGTCGCGTTCAGGAATTCGCTGGTCACCGTGTGCAATGAAAGCGGATCGTCTTCGATAAACTGCCGCCACGATGCGTCAGCGGTGAAGAGCGCTGAATCCTGCAGCGGAATCGGGATGTGTTCGCGAACTTTTCCCAGTTGTCGTGCCAGAGTGAGCAACTTCTGCTGCAGCCAGTTCGGGTGCAGATATGTTTTTAGTCCGGGATACAGCAGCACCAGTCGCTGAAACTCTGCGGGAAACATGATGGCGGTCGCTGCAGCAAGTTTTCCGCCCCAGCTGACGCCCTGCAGGATGACCGGCAGATCTCGGCCGTACTCTCGCAGCGCACGCCGACGCAGGGCACGCAGATCGTGAATCAGCTGCTCTCCGTGAGCAGCATGGCCACGTCGTCGTCCATTCAGACCAGATCCACGGCGATCGGCTGCAAGAACATGAAATCCGTTGCGGGCCAGCAGGCTGCAGGACCATGTGTACCAGCCGGAATGGCTCTGGATTCCGTGCACGGGGAGCACAATCCCGCGCGGTTCTCCCTCCGCATCCCAGCGGCGAAAATGAATGGGATAGCCATCAGATGCGAAGTAGAGGCAGATCCGGCCTTCGCTCATTTCGGGACAACTTCCCGAAGTGCACGCTCAAACTGCAATCGTGCAACTTCGTCAAAAACAACAAAACGGACGAGCCGAGGACCGCGATGCCAGCGGATAAAATCCATGGACGTCTTGGCCAGATTATTGGCTGCGAGCTCAAGTGGATATCCATAAGCTCCCGTGCTGATGGCAGGAAAAGAAATACTCTGACAGCCCAGTTTCAGGGCATGGAACAGACAAGCTCGACAGGCGGCTGCGAGCTGCGCCGGCTCTCCCTGCTTTCCGTCCTTCCAGATCGGTCCGACTGCGTGAATTACCCAGCGGGTGGGAAGTTCGCCAGCTCCGGTGACAACAGCCTCTCCGGTCGGACAGCCATCAGGATAACGTTCCTGTGTTTCCTGCATGATCTTCGGACCACCAGCACGATGAATGGCGCCGTCGACACCACCGCCTCCTGCCAGTGCATTGTTCGCTGCATTGACAACAGCATCGGTTGTCTGCCGGGTAATATCACCCTGTACAATCTCGATATCTCCGGATCCCAGCCTGACCTTCATCCGTTGTTCTTTCTC
>JALQUR010000688.1 GCA_023260695.1 Planctomycetaceae bacterium | reverse complement strand
GGGCTGGCCATCTCCGCGATGTACAGATACTGCTGATCCGTTCCCGGGGCATCCCATCCGGACCAGATGGCGTAGCGACGATTGTTCACTTGCAGAACCGTCATGTCGATTGCCCAGATGTTCGGAGTTTCCCGATCTGGTCCATCGCCGGTCCTGAGGGGGCCGTGCAGGTCATACTCTCCAAGCGGATCAGCGCCTTGAGATCGCAGTACCCACGTCAGATGATTCTCATTGCGGCCGTCGGAGGCGGCGAAGTAAATGTGCCAGTGGCCATCCAGCAGGTGCAGTTCCGGAGCCCAGATCTCACGGGAAAATGGTCCACTGTCAGGTGCTCGCCAGACCACATGCTTTTCACCAGTGCTGGCGAGTGACTTGCTGGTGTGAATCGCGATCCCTCGATTACCTTCCGAAAAACACCATAAATAGCGGTTGTTTTCGGCGTCGCGAATGACCCATGGGTCAGCACCTTCTCCGATGGGATTCACGAACTGCCCGGTCGCTAATGACTCACTCTCGTCAGCCGGCAAACATGTTCCGACCGTAAGCCATGCAGTGACGAAAAGCATCTTCAGCATGCTGCTGGTTCCTGCTGGTGGTGTTCTGAATTCCATTTTCTGTTCTGTTCTGTTCTGTTGAGCTCAGATCTGTGGACGTTGCCATGGCGCGGCTGAAATAAGATAAAGGACGTGCCGCCTTATTCCGGCGTCGATTTTTTTCTGGCGATCTTCTTCTTTCCATTTGAATCGTCCTGCGGGCGCGGCAGCACTTTTGAGGCACGGGCCCATTGCTGCCAGTCGGCAAGCAGCTGGTCCCTTTCGGCGGTGAACCGGTCGGCAAGGTTGTGCTGTTCCGTACGATCCAGCGACAGATCAAACAGTTCCCATTTGCCGTTGAAGCCCTTACGAACCAGCTTGCGGTCTCCTGCCCGGATGGCCGCGTTTCCTTCGTGCTCCCAATACAACGTTCGCTTCGCGAATTCCCCTCGACCGGTCAGCAGTGACAGCAGACTTTGCCCGGGGAGGGGTGTCAGCGCGTTGCGGTTGAACTCTGCCGGATATTCGGCACCCGCCACTTCCAGGCAGGTGGGCATGATGTCGATCAGGTGTGCCGGGGTTGTAACCCAGCCGTCCGGCCCCGGAGCCGGTGTGATGGCAGACGGCCAGTGAGCGATCAGCGGCGTAGACGTGCCACCTTCGTGGTTGTAGTGCTTGTACTCACGGAAAGGTGTGTTATTCAGATGAGCCCAGCAGCGTCCGATGAAGACGTCCGAATGAGGATCTCCCGGATTGTCACCCAGATACTTTCCGCTGGTCCCTGCTTCGGCGTTGCCACCGTTATCGGACATGAACAGAATGAGCGTGTTGTGCAGCTGATCGCGTGCAGCAAGTGCGTCCATCAGCTTCGTAATATTTCGATCAACTTCCACGATCATCGCCGCATAGATCGCCATCATGTGGTCGTATCGATCCTGCTCCTCTGCGGACAATGAATCCCAGGCGGGAATCTGTTCCGGGCGAGGTTCAAGTTGCCATTCGCTGCTGATCAGGCCCAGTTCGATCTGCCTTGCATATCGCTGTTCACGCAGGCTGTCCCAACCGGCCTTGTAGCGATTACGAAAACGGGCGATTGTCTCTTCCGGGGCCATACACGGAAAATGCGGAGCACAATGGGCCAGATACCAGAAGAACGGTTTGCCATCGGCTGCTGCGTCATCAAGAAATCGCAGTCCCTGATCGGTCCACAGATCGGCGCCGTACCATGGTGGATTGAACTGCGGGTCGTCTCGTGACACTTCACTGCCGTTCAGGAACATCTTCGTGTTTCCCCTGGATCCGGTCTGATTGCTGTAATGCAGGCCGCCGGCGGGCAGGTTCAGGCTGCGATCAAAACCCCGATTCGATGGAGTGACGCCATGCTCGAAGCCCACATGCCATTTGCCGGTCATGAACGTGTAGTAGCCTGACGCCTGCAGCAACTGTGCAATGGTGACACAGTTATTCGTGAGCTGTCCGCGGTAGCCTGGTGTCTGCTGGTCAGCTGTCATCCAGCCGATGCCTGCCTGGTGGGAGTAGAGTCCGGTGAGCAGGCTCGCTCGCGTCGGGCAGCAGCGTCCGGTGTTGTAGAACTGTGAAAAACGAATCCCGCCGGTTGCCAGTCGGTCCAGACCCGGCGTGGGAATCTCACTGCCCCATGGGCCGATATCAGAGAACCCCATGTCATCGACCAGAATCACAATGATGTTTGGACGTTCTGCACCGGCATCCGGTTCAGCCGCATGCAGAGAGGTTGTGCACAATGCCAGAGTGAGCAGAAGAATAAATCGGAAACCGTGTCGCATGGCCGAGCTTTCAGAAGGCAGTCGAAGTTGTCTTGTACACAGCGATATGAATTCAGGAAAAGCGTTGCGGTAATCCCGCAGCCGTTTCGTGGTCGTCATTTGCATGAAGATATCGAACGTGGAGGCCAGCCATGATGCAGCTCTGCGGTGCGGTCGGGATCGGGTCGGGAGCCGAATCTGATACCGAAGCGTGTGCATGTCAGGCATGAACGCAGCCTAATCGGTAAACAACAGCTGGTGCAGCTCCGCAAGTATTTCGGCTGGAATTTTGATTACGCGACGATCGTAAGTGAGCAGGCCGTTGATCTCACCTTCGACGTCTGTGGTCTGCGTGTAGACGCCGGCCGCAATGCCCTGACCTCGAAGTTCATTAAGCATCTGCAGTGAGGTCTCGTAGCGCTGACGATATTCGCTGATGTCCTTTGGCAGGTCGCCATACCCCCAGTTGCGACGAGACTCATCCCACAGATGTGCCTCCGTTGGCAGACCATGGCCGCCGAACTCCCCCATCACTTTGATGTAGTCATCAAAGCGACCGCCTGCTCCCTGAGCAAACGGGAATTCTGGATGCGGGTACTTATGGGCGTCAACAATGTGGCCCACGGGGAAGAAGTTGCCGCCACTGGCAATGTTCACCAGACGACTCGGGTCACGTTGTGCTGTCCAGCGACCAATCGGCAGGGTCTGGTGCTGGCCCCAGCGTTCGTTGAGCGGAACCCAGCAGGCAATGCAGGGGTGACTCTCCAGAG
>JALQUR010000403.1 GCA_023260695.1 Planctomycetaceae bacterium | reverse complement strand
GGTCGGCCATCTGCTTGCGGTAGTCCTCCAGCGCCTTGTTGAGCTGTTGCTGCTTGCTCAGGCCCTTGTCCTGGGCCTTTTGCAGGGCTTCGGCTGCGGACGCTCGAACAGTCCTGATTGCCCGCAGGACATCACCCTTCTGCACCGGATGGTGGTAACCGGCAGACCCGAGGCGATAACGCAGGATCCACGCAGAGACCCCACGTTCATTCAACCATGCGGCAATCTGATGGCCCTCATGATCCATCGCCAGCCCGCCGTATCCACCCCCTGGGCAGACGACAACAGCACAGCCGTTGCTGATCTCTGCAGCAGCCGGGCGTGCCAGCAATGCCGGGATGTCACGATCTGTCGTGCCCTTGGCACCGGGCGTCCCGTCAGGCCACAGAGGCTGCCATTGTTCGTCAGCAGCGTATCCGACGGATGCAGCAAGAATGCCGGACAACACAACGAAGCGACAGATTGAGTTCAGGAGCATGCATGAATCTCCGCAGGGCATGTGGGTTGGATCAGCAGGCGACTGCTGTGCGAGTGACGTGCGAGTGAAGTGCGAATGCAGTGCGAGTGCAGTGACCGGGCCGCTGCAGTTGCCGAGGGCAACGTGGACGTTCAGGGAAGAAACCCCCGTTCGCGCAGCTCCTGGATGTTACCGGGGGCACTGGCGAGAATCCGTTCGGTGGCATAACGAAAGACGGCGAATCCACCAAGTTCCGCAGGAGCTGACAGGATCGCTACCTGCTCTTCTTCCTCGGCATCCAGCAGGCGGTTCAGTTTCTCTACTGCTTCTTCAACTGTGTCCGTCACGATTCGTTCCGGCCCCGAATCGTTGATCAGCTTGAGATTGGAGAATGCAGCGGTGCGGGACATCAGGAATTCGATCAGTCCGACGTCGTCCTGTTCAGCAAAGAAGTTGCGGAGTTCGGGGTTCATCGAATCCGGCGTGATGATCCGTGCTCTGGTGATATTGATCGTGCCGCGGCGAATTCTGACCGGCTTGTCTTCAGCGGCTGATGTGACCAGATAATAAGGCAGATCGGAATCCCCGAACGTGAACAGTCCCGTTTCAACGTGCCGTTCGATACGGACCTGTGACCAGATCTGTCGGAGTCGTTCAAACTGTTCGAATTCGTCAAACATGAACTGGCAGCCAGCAAGTCGGCGTGAGATTGATCGAGATCGGCGGACGTACGCTGTTGATCACCCGAGATCCGGGAGTACCTGCTCCGCTGCGAGACGGGCAGAGACCGGCGCCGCAGAAATCCTGCGAAGCCGGTCTGCAGTGAAGGTCATTCCCCGTGTGACGGTGGATTTGCCAGACGATCGGCTCGTTCTGCGTCGGTGAGCTTGACCCATTCGTCGTTGCAGGGCGGGCAGCAGAAGGCGACCTTCTTGCCGTTCCATTCCACAACGGTCTCTGCACTGATGGCAGTGACATCAATTTCATTTCCCATGATCGGGCAGACCGTGTTGGCCACTTCCACAGCGGGCTCTGCTGTCTCAGTCGTTGCGACGCTGGAGGCCGCCGGCTGAGATTCTCCGCAGCCGATCAGAACAGCGACCATGATTCCCGGAAGAACTGTTGCCAGAGAGATTCGCATGAGATTGCCTTTCGATGAACGAGCGGGAGTGTCAGCAGCAGAACAGTGCGGCGATGACAGTGATTCAGTTAAGCTGAACGAGTTTGCGATCGAGAAACCCGATCGGGCTTCAGCCCTCATATTTAACAGGATTTTGAGCTCAGACGAATGCCGGAAAATTCATGAAGGGAGAGAAACCGCGGAATCGCCACGAAACGGAATCAGCTGATATCGAACTATCCTCTGGCTTTCCCTATCCTCGGAGTCCGCAGGCAACCGCCGTTCCTGCGGATTTCTCAGGAGGGAATGTGCTTTCATGATGACGCTGCTGACTACGCAGGCACTGGCGGCATTGCTCACGCTGACTGCTCTCGAACTGGTCCTTGGAATAGACAACGTCATTTTCATTGCCATTCTCTGCGGGCGGCTGCCGCAGGAGCAACGAGATCGAGCGCGTGTGATCGGTCTGCTCCTCGCTGTCTGCTCCCGCATTCTGCTGGTGCTTGCCATTGGCTGGGTGATGAGTCTGGAAGCCAGTCTGATTTCTGCTGCGGGCTATGATCTTTCCGGAAAGGATCTGATCCTGATCACCGGGGGGCTGTTTCTGATCTTCAAGGCGACTCGGGAGATCCACCATAAACTGCAGGGGGAACAGGACGATTCTGCAGGGAATGCCGGCATGCTGAGCCTGCAGACCGTACTGCTGCAGATCCTGATGATCGATGTGGTTTTTTCGATCGATTCGGTGATCACCGCTGTCGGGATGACCGAAGACCTGCCGCGACCGATCCCGATCATGATCACTGCAATTCTGCTTTCGGTCGCAGGTATGCTGATCTTTTCCCGAGCGATTGTGGATTTTGTGGAGCGCAACCCCAGCGTAAAAATGCTGGCATTGTCATTCCTGATGCTGATCGGGGTTCTGCTGGTTGCCGACGGATTTGACCATCACATCCCCAAAGGATACGTGTATTTTGCAATGTTCTACTCATTTGCAGTGGAAATGCTGCAACTGAAGACTTCCGGACGACAGAATGCCGCAGCAGTCCAGAAGAACTCCTCAGAAGGATCAGGCTGATTCAGCCGGTTAGCAAATCAAATGAGCAAAGAAGCAGAAGTCCTGCTGGCCGAATACAGCGGGCATGGTGTGAGCTTTCTCTACCCGGGTTACTGGGAGCTGAGCGAAGAGGAGGACGGGCAGGACATCGTTCTTTCCGTGGCAGTTGACGAAACCTGTTTCTGGCTGCTGCGGATCATTCCCTCCTGTCCTCCCGCGCAGCAGGTACTGGATTCCTGTCTGCAGGCGTTTCAGGAAGAATATGAGGATCTGGAGAGTGAGCCTGTTGATCTGCAGATTTCGGGGATGGATGCAACATCGGTCCGCCTTCGTTTTTCCTGTGTGGAACTGCTCAACAGCGCATTCATCAGCAGCGTCCGCGTCTCGGAAGCTTCATTCCTGTGTCTCTGGCAATGTACGGACCATGAACTGGAACAGGTGGAATCCATCCTTGATCAGATGACTCAATCCATCACAATCCTGTCGCTGCTGGATGAGTGAATCCGCAGCCGACGAACGTGCGACTCCGCCACCCGAACTGATACTCCCATGAAATCGCCCACATCGCTTCCGACTTCCGCTGAGTTTTCTGAGCTGGCCCGCGAGGCACGATATGTTCCCGTCTACAGACAGCTGACTGCAGACAGTCTGACACCGGTCACCGCCTTTCAGAGAATCTGCGGAGACCAGTCGGCGTTTCTGTTCGAGAGTGTCGTGGGAGGAGAAAAAATCGGCCGCTACAGTTTCGTTGGCAGTGGACCGTTTCTGACCATTCGTGCGACAGGTCGGCAGGTCACCATCACAGACCGCAGCGGCTTTGAGGAAGTCATTGAGGATGCAGATCCTCTTCAGGTGCTGGATTCACGAATTGCAGAATGTCGTGCGGTTCCGCTCGATTCGCTGCCCCGATTTCTGGGAGGAGCGGTGGGGTATGCCGCATACGATGTCATTCGCTACTCCGAACATCTGCCCAATGTTCCCGAGGACGACCGCAACCTGCCTGACCTCTGCTTCTCGTTCTACGATGCCATGATCGTCTTCGATCACATCCGCAAACTGATCTACGTTGTTGCTCTGGCCGACACTCAGAGCGGAGATCTGGAGGACAGCCGGGCCGCTGCGGAGGAACGACTGGATGTTGTCTGCCGGCAGCTGGCCTTCACCGAGGAAGACGCTCGCCTCACGGATGTTGACCTGACAATCGAACCGCCCACAACAGCAGCGTCCAACTTCACAGAGGCTGAGTTCTGCGCTGCAGTGGAGAAATGCCGTGACTACATCAAAGCCGGTGACATCTTCCAGGTAGTCATCAGTCAGCGTTTCGAAAAACAGACCACGGCGTCGGCACTGGAAGTCTATCGCGCACTGCGGATGGTCAACCCCAGCCCGTTCATGTTTCTGCTGCGGACACCCGACACCGAACTGGTTGGCAGCTCACCGGAAATCATGGTTCGAGTCGAAGATCGTGAAACGACCATCCGCCCACTAGCCGGAACTCGCCCGCGCGGCAGAAACGCAAAGGAAGATGCGGAACTGGAGCGGGATCTGCTCGCAGACCCCAAGGAACGTGCCGAACACGTAATGCTCATCGACCTGGCTCGCAATGACGTCGGTCGCGTCGCTGATTACGGCAGTGTGGTGCT
>JALQUR010000352.1 GCA_023260695.1 Planctomycetaceae bacterium | reverse complement strand
CGCGGCTTCCGTCGCCTCTCTCATGAGGACGGCCGAGGCCCTCGTGGCCGACCTCCCTGCGGATCCCGCCGCGGGCGGCGGCGGCATGGGCGGCGGCATGGGTGGCATGGGCGGCATGGGTGGCATGGGCGGCATGGGCGGCATGGGTGGCATGGGCGGTGGCGGTATGGGTGGCATGGGCGGCGCTGGCCTGTTCTCAATCCCACCAGAGAAGACCGTCAAGCTGCCTTTCGTCTCTGCCTGCCTCAACCACGGCAAGGAAGAGCCCAACCCGAAGGTGGAATACCAGATGGTGAAGGTTGCCGATTACACCGACGACCCTGTGCTCCAGGAGCTGATCACAATGGTGGGCACGGGACGTCTGCATCAGCGATCTGCTCAGGCGGCAATCTGGACTCGCACGGACAACATGACATGGCAGCAGCTTGCTGCCAAGAGCGTGCGGGGGATTAACGGCTTTCGGAACTACTTCAACCCGGCTGAGATTTCCCGTGGTCAGATGATCCTGACAGTTGCTCAGGCGCGGGTTCGTCAAGGTGACGAGGACAAGCAGAGTGACGAGCCTGCTGGTCGTGTTCGCTGATCTGTAATCCGACGATGATTCTGAAAAGGGCGGCCTGTTAAAGGTCGCCCTTTTTTCTTTGTAGTTCAGGCAATTCGTATTCGAGTGCATATTGAGAGATGGGGGGGGACCGAGCGGCCTGGCTCACGTGGGCACAGCCCCCTGGAGGTCAGAAGATGTCAGAAACCGAGAAGTTTTGTGGATCCTTTTCAGTTCGGGTCACGAAGGATACGCTTGTCTTCAGTGCGGCACATTTCATCACATTTGCCGGAGGAATCTGTGAGCGATTGCATGGCCACAACTGGCGTGTAGAAGCGTGGATTGCCGGTGAACTGGATGAGAACAGGTATGTCTTTGATTTCATTGCACTTCGCGACGGGCTGCAGCAGCTGATTGCAGAGCTTGATCATTCTGTGCTGTTACCAGATCGGCATCCGCAGATTTCGGTTCTGCAAAGTGATGACGGTCGTGAGATTACAGCTCGATTTGAAGATCGCAGGTGGGTGTTTCCGACCGCAGACTGTCGTGTTCTGCCTCTGGCAAACACAACGGCTGAGGAGATTGCGCGGTGGATGACACTGGAGTTGATTCAGCGTCTGAAGCTGAAAAGCAACGCTGGTCTTGCGGAGATTCGGATCAGTGTGGAAGAGAACTTTGGGCAGTGGGCGGACTACAGGATTTTTCTCTGAGGTTCATTGTTTTTCTGTGACAGCAAGGCAGAACAGAGACAGGGTAAGCGACGATGAATGAACAGCGAGCAGTGGTGATCAACACGACGATGGAGAGTTTTCGTCAGGATGTCGTGGAGCAATCTGCAGAACGTCCGGTAATTGTTGATTTCTGGGCTGAATGGTGTGGTCCATGTCGCCAGTTGATGCCGTTGCTGGAGAAGCTTGCGAATGAGATGGGTGGGGCATTCTGCCTTGTGAAAGTCAATGTGGATGAGCTGCCCGAAATTGCAGGGGCATTCGGGGTTCAGTCAATCCCCTTTGTTGTCGCGGTGGTGGACGGAAACCCGGTCAGCCATTTTGCCGGGCTGAAGCAGGAGGCTGAGCTGCGCAAGTGGCTGCAGGAGTTTCTTCCGTCGCCGGCAGTTGAGGCGTGGAACCAGATGTTGCAGCTGGAAGCTGGAGGAGATCTGGAAGGGGCCGAGCAAGCGTGCCGCAGCGCCTGTGAGCTGGATCCTGAGACCGCTGGTTATCAGATCACTCACGCTCGGCTGTTGCTGGAATTGAGTCGGGATCAGGAAGCACGGGAAATTCTGGAAAAGCTGGAGCGACGCGGGTTCCTGGAACCTGAGGCTCAGGTGCTTAAGGAGCAGCTGGAACTTCGCCTTTCAGTGGAAGATTCCGGTGGTGTCAGTGAAGCCCGTGAGGCATATGCCGCCAGTCCTGATGATCTGAATCTGAAGCTGAAACTTGCGGAAGCATTGGGAGCAGACAACAGGTTCGAGGAAGCCTGTGAGATGCTGCTGGAGATTGTGCAGGCTGACCGATCCGGGGTTGGAGTTTCAGCAAAGGAATCCATGGTACAACTGTTGACGGTCATGGGAACTCAGTCGAAGAAAGCGGCCGCATTTCGGCGGCGACTTGCGACAGCCTTCTATTGACGCAGGTCTACCGAGCGACTTGTCGGATTCATATCAAAGTGAGGGCCAACGAGAGCAGCCGACACGGAGTCGTGTCGGTTTTTTTGTTCATTGCTGGATTCCTACAGCCGTTGGCGACCATCTCATTTCTTGCTGATGCTGCAAAGTCGGTTCTTCTGGCAGGGTTACTGATCGTTGTCTTCGGTCTTCTCGGGTTGGGCTGCTGCGTCCAGTACGGCGGTGTTGCCAGGGAAGATGTGACCGGGGTGGGACACCTCAAGCTGGTACAGGCCGGTTCGTGCTGTAATGAACAGTGTTGTGCGGTTCTGGCCACCGAATGTGACATTGGCGGGCTGTTCAGGAAGCGAGATGACGCGGAGGAGTTCGCCGGCTGGCGAACAGACCTGCAGACCAGATCGCGAAGTGATGTACAGGTTCCCTGCCTCATCAATTGTCAGGCCGTCGCCACCACCATTCTCTTCGCCCGGTGCCTGCTGCAGTTCGCAAAGGACTTTTCCGGTACCGAGTTTGCCGGGTTCTTCGACAGGGTATGCCCACATTTTGCTGTCCATGCTGGGAATCACATACAGAGTTTTTTCGTCAGGGGACAGAATCACTCCATTGGGGGCTTTGAGGGATTCGACAACCCGGGTGATTTCGCCTGCAGCTGAGCGGTAGTAAACGGCTTCTGTGCCCTGAGGAAGCGGCTGAGGTGCTCTGAATTGCGGGTCTGTGAAGTAGATGCCTCCACTGCTGTCGACGATGAGATCGTTAGGAGCATTGAAGCGTTTCCCGGAGAATTCTGTGGCGAGAATTGTCTCCTGTGCAGACTGCAGATGGAACATTTTCAGCCGCCCGTCCATCTCGCAGGCAAGCAGCCAGTTTCCACAGACGCAAAGTCCGTTGCTGTGACCAGATGGCTCTGCAAAGACGGAGATCTTCCCATCAGGGTCTCGCCTGAGGATCTGATTCCGAGGGATGTCGCTGAAATAGAGGTTTCCCTGTGAGTCAACCGCAGGACCTTCAGTGAATTGAAATCCACCCTGCACCAGTCGGGCCTGCTCGTCGGCTACAACTGTGCGATCGCCCTGAGCGAATAATGACACAGACGAAGATACACAAAGAGCGATGATGGTGAGTGTGTGGATAATTCGTAGCATCTTCGAATTCCAGAGAAAACGGTGTTGAACAATTCATTACTGATCAACATAGCAACAACGCGGATGGCAGGAAACGAACAGGCCGAACCGTGGCAAAGTGATTCCGGAGTGGATCTGTCGGGCAGGGACTGTGGCGGTGAATCTGAGGTACGGCAGGGCGGCCTGCACCCGATGCTCTGAAATGTTGCAGCTCATCGCCGCGGAGTTGGGCAGGTCCGGATTCTGACGAAATGCAGTGGCAGGCAGATCGCAAATTGGTAGCTGATTTGTGCTGCAGAAAAAAAGAAAAGGGCGGGATCTTAAAGATCCCGCCCATCGTTGGTTCAATTTGAATGAGCCATTCCCCTGCGAACAGGGTGATGCTCAATCAGTAATTACCACCACCGAAGCCACCACGGAAGCCACCACCGAAGCCACCACCGAAGCCACCAC
>JALQUR010000330.1 GCA_023260695.1 Planctomycetaceae bacterium | reverse complement strand
TACGGCCTCGTGGGCGCTTTTGTGTTCCGCATCATTGCCGTTGCAACCGCCAGCTACCTCCTCAAATGGAGAATCGTAAAACTGATCGGCGGGGCCTACCTCGTCTACATCGCTGTGAAGCATCTCTTTTTTGAATCCATCGAAGAACACTCCGATGTTATCACTGTGGATGAACAGGGAGCACCGGTCCTGCTGGATGAAGAGACCGGAGAGCCACTGACATCGGAACAGGAACTGCTGGAAATTCAGGAACGCGTCCCAACACCCATCCCGGAACAGGATATTGTTGCTGGTCGCAGTTTCTGGATGACCGTGGCTGTGATCGAACTGACGGACATTGCTTTTGCAGTCGATTCAATTCTTGCTGCAATTGCACTTGCTGGCCCCCCGCCCGAAGGTACACCGGCCTCAGACCCACATCCCAAGCTCTGGGTCGTGATTCTCGGCGGTCTGCTGGGCCTGATGCTGATGCGAATCGCGGCAGTCATGTTCATTCGGCTCCTCGAAAAATTCCCGCGATTCGAAACCTCCGCATACCTGCTCGTGACGGTGATCGGGGTCAAACTACTGGTGGACTGGGGGCTCAATACGGAAGCAGATCCGCATCGCATCAACTTCCATGATCACACACATCTCGAATTCTGGATCTTCTGGATCAGCATGGCGCTGTCACTCGCAGTCGGATTTATCCCCCAGAAGAACCCATCCAGTCAGTCTGCCCAGCCCTGACGTCAGATCCTGTCAGCCAGGAACCCCGTTCACGTGAAACTACGGCGACTTCCTGAAGACTTTCAGGTTACGGAACTGACCGCATTCAAACCGTCGGAAGGCGCGTGGGCTCTGTATCGGCTGCGAAAGATTTCCATTGGCACGCCGGAAGCAATTGCATCCGTCTGTCGACAGTGGAATCTGCCACGCAGCAGCATCAGTTACGGAGGGCTGAAGGATCGCCATGCAGTGACTGAGCAGTACCTGTCGATTCGCAACGGCCCAAAGCAGTCACTCGTCCGGGATTCACACCAGCTGCATTACCTCGGGCAGATCCCACGTGCATTTACAGCAGCTGAAATTGCAGGGAACCACTTCCGAATCGTGGTGCGAAATCTGCTTGCCACGGATGCGGAGCGAGCTGTTGCCGTCGCGCAGACGCTTGCACTGACCGGCCTCCCCAATTATTTCGACGATCAGCGATTCGGCTCGCTTGGATTCTCAGGGGAGTGGATTGCAAAGCACTGGTGCCTGAAGAACTGGGAACGTGCACTCTGGCTGGCACTCGCTGATCCACACCCGGATGATTCCGCCGCAGAAAAGCAGCAGAAGCTGCTCCTGAGAGAAAACTGGGGACGGTGGCCGGAGTGCCAGCTGCTGCTGGATCGCTCCCACCGTCGCTCCATCATCACCTATCTGGCGGACAAAGTGCGGGCGGGCAGGGATGCAGACTTCCGCGGAGCCCTGGCAAGAATCAACTCCGATCTCCGCGGACTGTACCTTTCTGCGTTCCAGTCAGCTCTCTGGAATCGAGTCGCATCCGGCGTCATTGCTGACGGCCTCGCACAAAACCAGAGGCGGATCATCAGCCTGCAGAGTGGCCCTGTCATATTCCCCCGTGAAGTGGATACCGGCGCACTGCAGCATGCAGAAATACGCATTCCTCTGCCGTCGGCACGATCCGCTGTCCTGACGGGACTGCCCGGACAGATTCTGGAAGAGGTCCTGGCGGAAGAACAGATTCCTCGGCACCAGATCCGTATCAGCTATCCACGAGATCGCTTTTTCTCTCGTTCACTGCGTGCAGTGCTTGTCCGGCCAGAACAACTGCAGGTCACAACTCACACAGATGATCTGTACCCCGGTCGCAGATTGCTCCAGCTGGAATTCGAACTGCCTCCCGGAAGCTATGCCACACTGCTGGTTCGCAGTCTGTTTGATGCTCCGCATTCTGCGACGCAAAGTGACTGATTTTGAAATCGTTGACGTGCTGACAATGGTGCTCCCGGCACCTCTGCGGTTGCTTCACAGACAATGATTCCGCAGAATTGAGTTTCCGGCACCACTGCCGGTGTCCGCTGCGGCAGCGTCCCGATGCGAACTACACTGTCTGAATCGTCGTATGAGCAAATTCGCCACCCGTCTGAATCGCGCTTCCGCAAGGTTGCTGAATACTGCTCACCAGCATATTCCGGTGCCCTTTGAGATTCATTGCAGTTGCGGGAATCGACTCTCGGGCTTGCGACGAAACACCTCCCAGCTCAGCTCCTGCAGCAGCTGCGAACGCACGTTCTATGTGCTCCCGGTCAACTGCTATCCGACAACACATCGTGTCCCCAGTCAGGTTTCAGATAAGAGTCTGGCCGGTCGTAGTGCCGCGGCCATGCGTGAATTGCTGGGGATGTCGACAGCAGAGCCGGTCACCCCGATCGTCCTTCGACCAGCTCGGAAGACCAGAAAACAGAAAACCGCTGCCAACCCTGCTGATCCGGAATCAACTGCAGCGGAATCCTCGCAGCTGACAGAACAGACAACGAATGTCAGACCGAATTCAACTGCAGCAGCTCGACAGCAATCAGAACCCGAAGAGCTGCGGCGGCCACATATCTCATTGACCCAGCATCTGCGACGAGTATTCTCCCCTGTTCGGGTGATTGCCTTTTCAACAGTATTGCTGCTGAGCCTGACCGCCTGG
Source organism: Planctomycetaceae bacterium (assembly GCA_023260695.1). Taxonomy (GTDB): domain Bacteria; phylum Planctomycetota; class Planctomycetia; order Planctomycetales; family Planctomycetaceae; genus SXXK01. The sequence continues at coordinate 5,782 of JALQUR010000330.1, read as the reverse complement.
TGGATGATCCATGAACGACAGCATGAAGCGGCCATCCGAAACTGGCGCACGTGTCTGGACGAAGTTCTGATCGCACTGGATGAACAGGATCCAGTACGACTCCGGGAGTTTCTCCCGCAGGCAGTCGCCGCCGCTGACATCCTCGAACGAAACGGTGAGGAAGCAGCACTTGTGCGCAGTCTGCATCAGCAAACGATGGCTCTTGAGCAGATCTCTTCTTCCGACCTGATCGACCAGCTCGAGTCGCTGGCAAACGAAGATCCCGCCGTGGTACAGCAGAAGTCTGCCCTGCTGCGCGACCAGTGGTTCGTCTTTCAGACCCCGCTGGCTGCCGGAAGTGACTCGACCACCGTGGTTATTCGCCTGCCTCTGCTGTTCGGTACAGAACCAGCAGGAATCAGTGTGAGATCTGACTTGCTGAGAGCTTACCTGCAGCAGGCAGAGACTCCCGCAGCATTGTTCGCCGCACCGATCTCCTCAGTTCAGATCAATCCCGGCCCTCCGGCGCACGCAGTGCTTGAGCTTGACGGCGAGCAGCTGGTGCTGCTCACACTCGATTTCCTCGTCGCTGATGCAGGCTTTGACCCGGAGATGGATTCCGAGCTGAGGCTGCTGTTTCAGCAGCAGTCCACGTTCCTGGGCGTCAGCACCAGCAGCCTCCGGGACGAATCAGCAACCACTGCACCGTCTGAGACAGATACCGATGGAGGAGCAGCTCAGTGAAAACCGGCCTCAGAATAACCTGCTGTTCACTACTGATCCTGATCTGCTCAGCCAGCACCGCACGGCTGCTCGCTCAGGCAGTTACTGAAACAACCGCACAAGAACTGGCGGCGATGCCGGTTTCAGAGCGTGACGCAGCGGTTGCGGATAAACAGCTGATGCATCTTACAGTTCGCTTTGAAAGCCGCGTCACCAATTCCTTCCGCTGCGAAAAAATGGACCTCGTTTTTCGTCATGCAGGGTCCATTCGCCTGCCTGATCGCATGCTCCGCGGACAGCGAATTGACATCATCGGACATCTGCAGGAAGAGGCGAACCGTATTGCCTTTCGAGTCCTGCGGATGCAGAGCAGTGATACGGATATCGAACTGCTTCGGCAGCAGGTTCGTGATCTGCGCGGAGAATCTCCCGCAGACATGCTGCAGCTTGCCAGCAGATTTTCAGTGGAAGCTGAGTACTACGATGACGATGCACTGAGAGCTGAGATCACGGCCGTACGAACCGACGCACTGCGACTGCTGAAGAACAGTTCTGCCGACGATGCAGCAGCACTGAAACAGCTCATTGCTCGAGCAGCATCACTGGGTGTCAATCCGGATCTGATGACTCAGCTGGAATATGAATGGCTGGCTGTATCGCTGCAGGAGGAATCCCCCAATCTGACCATACTGCAGTTCGCTGCGCGGCAGCTGATCGGCTGGGATACTCAGTCGAAACCATCAGCAAGGCTGCTGCTTCAGTTTGAGCAGAATCCGGCGAAGGCCTGGCAGGATTCAGATGAGCAGTCTCGCAGAAAACTGCATCGCCTGCTGTATGTCAGAATTCACTCCGAACTGCTGCGGCGGCAACTCAAAAACGACGGCAGCAACGGCCTCCAGATTGCCACCACTGTGCAACAGGAACTCCCGGAGATGGACCAGCTCGCCATGGAATTTCAGGATGCGGCAATCCGCTGGTTTGAGACGGATCTCGAACGACGTGAGCGAAAGGAGCTGTTTGAGTTCAGCGAGCAGCTGAATGCGGCCGGAAGAGCATCGGCTGCTGAACAGATACGTCAACGCTGGCTCCGGAAACAGGAAGTCCGTTTTGGGGTCACATCGCTGGCAGGGCTGGTCCGTACTGCAGAAGAATATCTGTTTGTCGCTGAACAGTGGCAGGATGCGGAAGCTCAGGCCCACGGCGTGCAACTGCTGAAGAACGCCTGGGAGTCCGCTGCAGCGGATTCGCCAGCAGACGCTGGCACGATTGCGGAGCGTCTGAAAACACTTGGCTGGGAACGGTTTCGAGATCGCTGGATGACTCGCCGCGAAATGAGCTCCATCCCGCAGAATGACGTTCAGCTGGCTGCACGGGAAGGCCGCGTGGTGACCGGTATGAAACGCGATCAGGTTCTGCTGATTCTCGGCAATCCAACCAGCATTGCCCGCGTCGGCAGCACAAGAAGCGTTCGCGAATTCTGGTCCTACCCGGAAGCCAGCCTGATCATCGTGATGAAACGATCAACCGCAGCGAATGCGGAACAGATGACTGTCACAGGCGTGACCCGCAGCACACCCTGAACATTACATTGCTGGCAATGTGGGCTTTGTCCTTCGCATGTGAATGGCAGTCTCGGAACTCAGGTTCACCCTGCCATGGCAGTCTTCATCGCCTCACCCATGCCACCGGGACTGTCTGAGACCACAACTCCTACATCGCGAAGTGCAGCCATCTTTTCGGCAGCCGTGCCACCGCCGCCCGAAATGATCGCCCCGGCATGCCCCATCCGCTTGCCCGGTGGAGCTGTCTGACCGGCGATGAATCCCGCAACGGGTTTGGTCACAGAAGATCTGATGTATTCAGCCGCTTCCTGCTCGGCACTTCCACCAATTTCGCCAATCATGAGGATCCCCTCGGTGCCGGGGTCATCCTGAAACATCTTCAGCAGATCGATGTAGTTCGTGCCATTAATCGGATCACCGCCAATTCCAACAGCGGTGCTCTGCCCGAGTCCGACGCGTCCAAGCTGCCACGCTGCCTCATAGGTCAGCGTTCCACTCTTGCTGATGATCCCGATCGTCCCGGGCCGATGAATATAGCCGGGCATAATACCGATCTTGGCAATACCCGGAGTAATTACGCCGGGGCAGTTCGGGCCAATCAGACGCGATGAGGACTTTTCAAGTCCTCGGCGGACACGCAGCATATCCATCACGGGAATCCCCTCAGTGATGGCCACAATCAATTCCATCCCGGCATCTGCTGCTTCAAGGATTGCATCCGCACAGAAAGGCGGTGGAACAAACACCATCGATGTGTTTGCACCAGTCTTCTCGCGCGCTTCGATCACGGAATTGAAGACGGGGAAATCATCAACCGTTGTGCCGCCCTTACCTGGGGTCACTCCCCCGACAAAAACGTCAACACCCGGCTGACACTCCGCCGCATACGCGCGACACTGCTGAGCATGAAACAAACCGGTCCTGCCGGTGATACCCTGAGTGATTACACGCGTGGATCTGGAAACAAGAATACTCATCGAATTGTCTTCACATCAAAACCAGGGATGACTTTCCGCACAGCTGTCGGAAGCAGATGCAGGCATCAGGCCTGCAGTGACTGCACTACTTTTTCAGCAGCATCAGTCAGGTCAGTGGCGGTAATAATGTCTCGCCCACTCGCCTTGAGCATCTCGCGAGCCTGTTCAACGTTTGTACCTTCCAGACGCACCACCAGGGGCACACTGAATCCAACCTTCTCATAGGCATTCAGGAGCGCCGCGACAATCACGTCGCAACGCATGATGCCGCCGAAGATATTCACGAGCACCGCCTTTACATTGCTGTCGGCCAGGATGATGCGGAAAGCCTCCGTCACCTGATCCTCACTGGCTCCGCCTCCCACGTCGAGAAAGTTTGCGGGTTCACCACCGTGGAGCTTGATCAGATCCATTGTGCTCATCGCCAGTCCGGCACCGTTCACCAGACACCCGATATTTCCATCGAGCTTGACATAACTCAGCCCGGTATCGGCAGCACGTACTTCTGCGGGATCTTCTTCAGAGAGGTCGCGCAGCTCGACGAGGCTTTTGTGCCGAAACAATGCGTTGTCATCAAACGAGACCTTTGCATCCAGTGCCACCAGCTGGCCATCCGAAGTGACCACCAATGGATTGATCTCTGTCATGCTGCAGTCAGCATCGACAAAGAAACGACAGATCCGCGGCAGGAACTTCTCTGCACTGCGAACTGCGGCATCATCAAGCCCCAGTGCGTACGCCAGTTTGCGAGCCTGGTAGGGATACAGTCCCGCTGCTGCGTCGAACGGCTCACTGAGAATCTTCTCCGGAGTCTCCTTTGCAACCGCTTCAATCTCCATGCCACCCTCAGATGACATGATCAGCACCGGACCACCAACCTCACGGTCCACCACAATTCCGAGGTAAAGCTCCCGGGCAATATCGAGTCCCTGCTCAACAAACAGCGTGTTTACCTGCTTGCCTTCCGGACCGGTCTGAATCGTCACGAGCGTACTGCCAAGCATCCGCTCAGCATTCGCGCGAGCCTCTTCAGCGGAGCGGACAAGTACTACCCCACGCTGCTCCGGAAACTCCTGAAAGGTGCCTTTCCCCCGACCTCCGGCATGAATCTGTGATTTCACAACCGCAAGACTGCCACCGAGCGTCTCAAACGCCTGAGCAGCTTCGGCTGGTGTCTTCGCCACGATTCCTTCCGGGACCGCCACACCGGCAGTTCGGAACAACTGCTTTCCCTGATACTCATGAATTTTCATGCTGAACCGTCAACTTCCGGCTGGACAAAGGGGCCACTGAATCAGGAATGGATCCAATCCGCTGGGGTTTGATGCGCTGGGATCCAATCCACTGGGATCCCAGGCGGCCTGCGGAACAAAGTACTTTTGCCACAATCGACGATGCAAACCGGATCAGCGAAGACCCTCAGAGCAATTGCATGGACCGCAGCAGATACATGTCCGGTAGAGCGAAGAGTTCGCAGCCGGACAGGACGCCGGGCGGCATGCTAGCGAATGCAGGCTCCACAGGCGACTGAGGCACGCCATTCAAACAGGATTTCCGAAGAACCTTCTGCTCTCGGGTCCCCTCTCAGACCTGCAATGCTGAACTGCGCGGCAATTGTGCTCAGGATCAGGGCGGAGCAGCCCCGCAGACTACTCCGGTACGATCGGCAGCGGGCTGTTCCGTTCCCGCACCATTGTGACTGTGCGACCACGATCGGAATACTCACAGAGATTCAGATAGGTCTGCATCAGCATGACACCGCGTCCGCACGGTCGCTCGATGTACTCCGGTGCAGTTGGATCCGGAAGACCGTAAGGATCAAAGCCCTCACCCTGATCGCTGATCTTCACTCGAATCTGCACTTCGTCGACTTCACAGTCAACACTGACCACCTTCTCTTCACTGAGCTTATTGCCGTGACGAATCGCATTCGTCAGGGCTTCCTCCAGTGACAGTCGCATGGCAAAGATGTCGCGAGCGGTGTAGGAGAGACCCTCCATCAATGCACAGATTCTCTCCTGCACCCGCAGCCCTTCGGCCATTACACTGGGTATTACAAGTTCGAGTTGCACTGGTTCACCCATGCTGACTGCTCAATCCTGCTCAGTGACGCACATTCCAGCCAGGCTCACCTGGCGACTCCACTGCCGAAACACTCAGAACTGATCCAGAGCCTGATCGAGATCGTCACAAATTGTCAGAATGCGGTGCAACTGTGTAATCATGAAGACTTCCAGAATCTCTTTCTGGATGCAGCACAACACAAGTTTCCCCTTGGCGGCAGCCATCTTCTGATTCAGGGTGATCAGCTTGCCCAGAGCAGCACTGGAGAGATATTCAACCACCTTGAATTCCAGCACCACCTTGCGTCGGCCGTCAACATCGACCAGAGCAAACAGTTCCTGCCCGAGAGCTTCAATATTCGATTCATCAAGAATCTTCTTTTCGAGCAGACGCACGACCGTGACACCGTTTACTTCTTCGATATCGATCTTGCGGTCTTTTGACATGATGTCTGTCCCCTGCTGCCTTCAGTGCTGT
>JALQUR010000206.1 GCA_023260695.1 Planctomycetaceae bacterium | reverse complement strand
GAATCAGTTCACACGCTGCCGACACCATCATGCCCCCACCGGACTCCGGTCGACTACCACTCTCGGCGGAAGAGCGACAGGTTCTGCAGGACTGGATCCGGCAAGGTGCCGAATGGGGTCGGCACTGGTCCTTCGAACCGCCACAAAAGTCCTCTGCCCTGCCCCCCGATCTGCATCCCATCGACGCTTTCGTTCACCAGCGACTCGCACGGGCTGGTCTGCAGCCGGCTGCTGCCGCCGCCCCTCACACAGTATTCCGGCGACTGTCGCTCGCACTCACCGGTCTGTCGCCCACGCCCGAACAGCTGCAGCAGTTCCTGGCAGACCCGTCTGACCGCGCATGGGAAACCGCCATCGAGCGTCTGCTTGACTCGCCCCACCACGCAGAACGAATGGCGATCTGGTGGCTCGATGCAGCCCGCTATTCCGACTCGGATGGCTATCAGGCCGATGCCACACGGCAGAACTGGCCATGGCGGGACTGGGTCATCAATGCTTTTCAGTCCAACATGCCGTTCGATCAGTTTACGATCGAACAGTTTGCCGGCGATCTGCTTACCGATGCCACACCGGAACAGATTCTGGCCACATGCTTTCACCGAAACCACATGACCAACGGCGAAGGAGGACGGGATCCTGCGGAGTCGCGTGTCGACTACGTCATCGATCGCGTCAATACAACAGGCACAGTCTGGCTGGGTCTGACACTTGGCTGTGCTCAGTGCCACTCCCACAAGTTTGATCCGATCTCTCAGAGCGACTTCTATTCGATGGCAGCCTTCTTCAACAGCATTGACGAAGACGGTCGCGCCGGGATGAACGCAAAACCCTACCTCAGATATCAGTCCTCCGCCGTGCAGGCTCAAATCGACGAACTGCAGATTTTCCTGGCCAGCCTCAAGAAAGAGGAATCTCGACAGCGTGCCGCAGCTGAGGCAGACTTCGAACAATACCTGCAACACCTTGTCGCAGACCCTCCCGCCACAGTCCCGACCTGGCATGTACCGGATACCACAGCAACCAGCAGCGATGGCACTCAATTCCGCTACGAGCCGGATGGCGTCCTGCAGACGACAGGCCCGACTCCGTTCCAGGACGACTACCGCATCAGCCTGACCCCGCCACCCGCTCTGCAACGCGTGACGGGCTGGCGGCTGGAAGTATTTGCTCACCCCGAACATCAGCATACACGCTACACTCGCAGTGGAACCGGGGATTTCACCCTCACCAATGTGCGACTGCTGTTCCAGCGACACGGCAGTCCAACCGAAAGCGAAATAGAACTTTCCGCCGCAGTGGCCGACGCGTCCCGTGACACAAAGGCCGCCTCCAGCTGGGACGCTCGATACGAAAAAATCTCTGACACACTGAACGATGACACGCGCAACGGCTGGACAACTCTGGGAGTGACCACGCAGCCGGTGCATACTGCCGTCTTTACTCTGCAAACTCCCCAGCAGCTGCAGCCGGGCGATCGCCTCACAGTGGTCCTCCGGCACCGGGCCCTGCATGGCAATTCCGCCATCGCTCGCTTCCGCCTGTCATTGACTTCAGAACGCGGCGAAACGCTCACCCGCACCGACGCCGGTTCACCACTGCAGGAACTCCTGCAGAACGCTCCCCCGTCCACGGCAGAAGTAACACCCGACCTCCGGAAACGACTGCTCAGCCAGTACCTCACCGACCATCAGCCATGGCAGCAGGCACGCTTTCGTCTGAGTCGTGCGGAAGCACAACTGAGTGAACTCAACAGCGACGCCCAGCCCCGCTCGGTCATGGTTCTGCAGGAGCTGGCAGAGCCGCGAACAACACACATTCTTGAACGTGGCGTCTGGAATGCGCTCGGCGAACCGGTCTCCACCGGGGTCCCCACTTCCATTCTTGAGCGCCCGGTGAGCAATCGACTGGAACTGGCGCAGTGGATTGTCGACCGACAGAATCCACTCACAGCCCGCGTGGTAGTCAATCATCTCTGGCAGCTCATGTTTGGCAGCGGCCTTGTTCGCACCCCGGATGATTTCGGGCTGCAGGGAAATCGTCCCACACATCCGCTGCTGCTCGACTGGCTGGCAGTGGAACTGATGGATTCCGGCTGGGATCTGCGGCACGTTCTGAAACTGATTGCCACCAGCAGAACGTTTCGACAGGCGAGCACTACCACTGCGGAACAGCTGGCACTCGACCCGGAAAACAAACTGCTCTCGCGCAGCCCGCGATTCAGACTCCCCGCATGGATGATCCGAGACAACTCACTGCACGCTGCCGGTCTCCTGAATCCGCTCGTCGGCGGACCACCGGTCAAGCCATGGCAACCGGATGGAGTCTGGGGTGAAATCACAATGGGCCGCTTCGACTACCAGCCGACGCTTGGCCCCGGGCAGTATCGCCGAACAATCTATGCGTGGTGGAGGCGATCCATCGCTCCAGTGTTCCTTTTCGACAGCGCCCAGCGCCGTGTCTGTGAAGTTCAGGTCCATCGCACCAATACCCCGCTGCATGCACTGACACTCCTGAACAGTCCGTTCACGGGTGAAGCAGCTCGAGCACTTGCCGATATCTCCGTCCGCAACAGCGACCAGCCTGATCAGTCACGACTGCGGCAGCTCAGCCTGCGAATCCTCTCCCGCACTCCTGAACACTCCGAAACCGAACCACTGCTGCAGGTTCTGCAACAGTCACGCGAGTACTACAATGATCACCCGACGGATGCAAAATCGCTCACCACAGTCGGACAACTGCAGGCACCGGAAACGGGATCCGCGGAAACCGCAGCGTGGATGACCGTCGCGATGCTGCTGCTGAATCTGGATGAGGCGATTTCCTATGAGTAACCACAGCGAGCAGGATCATGCAGCGACGCGGATTTCCCGGCGAGCATTATTGCAGGGGACCGGCCTGAGCCCGGCAGCAATGGCCCTTGCCGCTCTGCAGCAGCAGGCCAGCGGATCATCAGGTCTGCCGGATCAGCTGCCCCGTGCGCGGCGAGTCATCTTTCTGACGCAGTCCGGCGGCCCATCACAGATCGAACTCTACGATCACAAGCCGGGGCTGGCAGCACTTGCCGGGACCGAACTTCCGGAAAGTGTCCGCCAGGGACAACGACTCACCGGAATGACCGCCGGAAAACAACAGCTCATCCTGCCCGCAGTCACTCGCTTTCGCCAGCACGGCGAGAGTGGAGCCACCGTGAGTGAATGGCTGCCGCACATTGCCGGCGTGGCCGACCAGCTCTGCTTTGTCAAATCCATGGTGACGGATCAGATCAACCATGCTCCGGCAATGACGAAGTTCCTGACCGGTCATCAGCTCCCCGGCCGCCCCAGCTTCGGCTGCTGGGCCACCTGGGGACTCGGCAGTCTGAATCAGAATCTGCCCGAATACATGGTTTTGCTGTCTCGCATGAAGCGCGGCAGTGACCAGCCGCTTTACGATCGCTATTGGGGCAGTGGATTCCTGCCCTCACGGTATCAGGGCGTTAAGCTTCGCAGTGCTGCAGATCCGGTCCTGTACCTGCAGGACCCGCAGGGGATGCCACGACATCTGCGTCGCGGTCTGCTGGATGGCCTGAAGACACTCAACCAGCAGCATTTTGAACAGACAGCCGACCCGGAAATTGAAACTCGCATACGGCAGTACGAAATGGCCTTCCGCATGCAGACCAGTATTCCGGAACTGGCTGATCTTTCCGATGAACCAGATTCCACTTTCCGACTCTACGGAGATGATTCCCGGCGTCCTGGCAGTTATGCAGCCAACTGCATCATGGCTCGGCGAATGGCAGAGCGAGGTGTGCGGTTCATTCAGCTGTTTCATCCGGACTGGGACCATCACTCCCGGCTCCGCAGCTGGTGCGTCGCCCGCTGCGTCGATACGGATCAGGCCAGTGCTGCACTGATCACGGATCTGCAGCAGCGGGGCCTGCTGGACGATACACTTGTCATCTGGGGTGGCGAATTCGGTCGCAGCGTCGCCGGACAGGGAGACTGGCGTTCCCCTGAGGCAGGACGCGATCACCATCCGCGCTGTTTTACTGTCTGGATGGCTGGTGGTGGAGTACGATCCGGCACCACCTGGGGCAGCACCGACGACTTCAGCTATAACGCAGTGGTCGACCCGGTGCACGTGCGCGACCTGCACGCAACAGCTCTGCATCTGCTGGGGATCAATCACGAGCGATTTACGTATCGACATCAGGGACTGGACTTCCGGCTGACCGGAGTGGAACCAGCCCGAATTGTTCAGGGGATTCTTTCCTGAATGTGCTCAGTAACAGGACCAGCCCCATGGCCTTTCCGACCCGACGTCAGTTTCTTCAGGCAGCAACCGCTATGTGTGCGATGTCTCAGACCCCCGCTGCGTTTGCCTCCGGCAATCTCGAACCAGCCGCCGAAGTACTCCGCAGGTCCTGTGCCAGCGGTCAGACGAGGGCGGCGGCAATGTACATTCGCCACGGCAGTCGTGAGTTTTCGGCGACGTTCGGCGAAGCGCAGGACGATACTGCCAGCTTTCTGCTGGGTTCCATCTCAAAACCCATCTCAACAACCGCTCTGCTGCGGCTGCTGGATCAGGGCCGTTTCGGTCTGGATGACCCTGTGAGCCGGCATTTGCCGGAATTCACAGGAGCTGAACGCAGCAAGGTCACGATTCGTCACCTGCTGACTCACACATCCGGACTTCAGGACCAGCTTCCGGACAATGCAAAGCTGCGTTCCGGACATGCCCCGATGTCCAGTTTTGTCGCCGGTGCCTGCAGGCTGCCGCTGCATTTCAGTCCGGGCACCAGCTACGAGTACTCCAGCATGGGCATCCTGCTGTCGATGGAAATTGCCAGCAGACTGACTCAGAAACCGATTCCTGAACTGGTCAATGAGACTGTTCTGAAGCCTCTGCAGATGCACGATTCTGAACTGGGCAGTGGGCGTCTGAAAGCCGGCCAGCTGATGCAGAGTCAGACAGAGTACGGTGCGGTGGAATCCGGTGCCGGCGATCCGGACGCAGCCCGATGGAACTGGAACAGCGAATACTGGCGCGGACTGGGTGCTCCATGGGGAGGCCTTCAGGCGTCAGCTCCGGATGTCGGTCGCTTTCTGCTCGAACATCTGCATCCGCAGGGTATTTTGTACAGTGAGAAAATCACTGCCGACGCCATCCGCAACCACAATCCGGACGGACTGGAATCGCGCGGACTGGGGTTTGATTCGGCAATGGAATCGACCTGCAAGGCCTGCTCCAGTGGTACCTTTGGGCACACCGGTTCCACGGGCACCATCGCCTGGGCTGATCCACAGCGGGACCTGATTGTTGTGGTTCTGACGACGCTTCCAGCACGAGCATTGCCGGCAGCGGAACATCCACGACAGCAGGCGTCAGATCTGATCTCTGCTGCAATTGCTTGAAACGAAATCCCCTGCCGCTCCGCCCGCGGCTCTTCGGAGAACCACCGATGCTCCCCTGGCTCAGACTCATGCGTCTGCCCACCGTATTCACCGCCCTGTCGAATGTGCTGTGTGGTTTTCTGATTACACGCACTGCGGACACGGCAACACTGCTGACTGACCAGGCATTGTGGCTTCTGCTGCTGTCTACATCCGGCCTGTACCTTGGCGGCATGGTGCTCAATGATGTTTTTGACGCCGAGCTGGATGGGCGGGAGCGTCCGGAGCGTCCCATTCCTTCCGGAGCAATCAGTCGCCGTGCCGCTGCAATTTTTGGCGGACTGCTCATGGCCACCGGGATTCTGGCAGCCGCTGCCGTCAGCCGCTCTGCCCTTGTTCTCGCGGTTGCCATCACGATCTGCGTCGTCCTGTACGATGCCGTTCTGAAAGCAACCGCGGCCGGACCTGTGGCGATGGCAGGCTGTCGCTTTCTGAATCTGCTGCTGGGAACTTCAGCAGCGATACCGCTGTCACAACTGCTGCAGCCACCAGCAGCCGGGATTGCCCTGGCACTGGCGATCTACATCCTTGGTGTCACTCTGTTCGCACGCAACGAAGCAGACAACCCGAAACGCAGCCTGCTGATTGCGGGTCTGCTGGTCGTGCTGGGTGCGCTCGGCCTGAATCTGTGGCTGGTCGACAGATTTGGTGCTGACGACGCAGCCATCAGGGGTGGCAGTCTGGGCCTGCTGCTGCTGGCACTGAATCTGTGCATGCGTGCCGCAGCCGCCATTACTCAGCTGCAGCCGCGTCTGATACAGAGAACCGTGGGACTCATGCTGCTGAGTCTGATTTTCCAGGATGCGATCCTCACTTTTGCGCTCACCGGTAATGCCGGGCTGGCGCTGATCGTGATGGGACTGATGCTGCCGGCGTCGCTGCTGAGACAGTTTGTGCCGATGAGCTGAGAGAATGCCGGAAGCGGTCAGCAGACCTTCGAAATCCCCATTCTGTGGATTCGTTCCGTCGTGTTTGAACACTGCCGGCGTGTTTCCCTACTATTCAGGGGCATGGCTGTTGTTTCCTGCCACAACAGCAGTCTGCAGTCAGGAACAGCCCGGCAGGACAACTCGGAGGCGACAGCAATGTACGACCGCAGCAGACTGATGGAACTGGTCAAGGAACGCGCTCTGCGATTCGGAGACTTCACGCTCGCCTCCGGAAAAAAATCCTCCTACTACCTTGATGGCAAGCAGGTCACGCTCAGCGCTGAAGGCCTGATGCAGATTTCCTACGGTCTGCTCGATCTGCTCCAGGATATTGATTACGACGGATTTGGCGGGATGTCCATCGGAGCTGACCCGATCGTGGGCGGAGTTCTGGTTGCCGCAGCAACGCAGGGTCGCCAGCTGCAGGGCTTCATGGTCCGCAAGGAAGCAAAAGGCCACGGCACTCAGCGATTTATCGAAGGCCCGATTCAGCCCGGGCAGAAGGTCGTAATTGTGGATGACGTCGTCACCACCGGCGGGAGTGCACTGCAGGCAGTCGATCGAGTTGAGGAATTCGGCTGCAAAGTTGTCCACGCAGTTGGCATTGTCGATCGCCTGCAGGGGGGCGGTGAAGCCTTTGCAGCCCGTGAAATCCCCTTCTCAGCGCTGCTGACGATCCGGGATTTCGGAATTGCCCCCCCGCAGGACTGAAGCGGTCGGAATTCCAGATCCGATTCTTGAACAGCATCAGTCCGGCGTTAGGATGATGGCGTGGAACAACTGCTGTTCCACTTCAGTAAGGTGTCAGCATGAATTCAGACCATGCTGCTGAAAAGGGAAGACGGTGACCGGGTCTGTCCGGAATTCCGTCGCGATCCCGTCGCTGTAACCGGGAACTGCTGCCACAAAAGTCACTGCACGCACTCTGTTCGGAAACGCCGACAGCAGCGGGTGGGAAGGCGTGTCAGCGGGATGATCCGGAAGCCAGAAGACCTGCCTTTCTGAATGACGTACAGCTTCTTCGCGGAAAGAGCATCGTCGGTTCACAGCAGGCCCGGTCTGCACACTGGATATTCCCACGGGAAGACTTCGCGGCAGCCAGGTAATCAACAGAAGATCCTCAGTCAGCAGGAATTTGTGAACCTGTCCGGGTGTATCGCATCGATGCGACCGGACTGATTGACAGTATCCAGCTGCGACACACACCCATTCTGCACTTCCAGTTGACTGTGCAACAGAAACCCTGAACGGATATCCGCACAGCGAAACTCCGCTGTCGCCGCAAGGGGCACGCACCGCAGGAAACATCGAAGTCTGAGCAGTACAGGCGTGTCTGTCGTCCGCATGAAGGACAGCTGTTATTGTGACCGCCGAGCGCTTACGCACCTGCTCGGAACTTCAATTCGTGTCACAATACACTCTGCACTCGCCTCCGGGACATGCTGCTGCACGTCCGCGCAGGGTCTCCGGATTTACACTGATTGAGCTGTTGGTGGTGATTGCCATTATCGCTGTGCTGGTGGGGCTGCTGCTGCCCGCCGTACAGCAGGCGCGCGAAGCTGCTCGCCGAATGCAGTGCCGCAATAGTCTCAAGCAGCTCGTGCTGGCTCTGCACAATTATGCCGATGTTTATCAGGAACAGCTGGTTCCATACGTGATCGAAGATACAGCGCGTCTGAACTATCTGCAGACCTACAGCGGGAGTCCGGGAACAGCTCAGTACTGGTTTGGAATTGTTGACTACACCAATCCTGATCCAGCCAGTCAGCTCAATTTTGCCGCCGGTCCGCTGGCGCCTTATCTGGAAACAAACTACAGCATTTTCCAGTGCCCGAATTTTGGCCCGTCACAGGTCGATCGAGTTCGGTTTGGGAAACCAGCCACCGGGTATGGCTACAACGGCTATTACCTGTCCCGCACGGCAGGGATTGTCTGGGAACCACCAGCATGGCTGGCTCAGCTCAATCCGGAACCCGCATGTCGTCGTCTCCGTGATGTGATGCAGACATCACGCACAGCGGTTTTTGCGGACAGTGCTGCTGTCAATCTGCTGCAGTTTTCTCCACTCAAGCTCAGTTTTGAAGAGAACTGGCTGCTGGACCCGCCGTCGCAGAACTTCCCGACTGTGCATTTTCGGCATCTGGATTCGGCCAACGTCGCCTTCCTTGACGGTCATGTGGAAGGCGTTGCATTCGCCTCCGAACTGCAGGTGCCCGGACCCAATTATCTGTTTCAGCAGCAGGCGGATCAGATGCAGACGAAGCGCCTTGGATTCATCTCAGCCGGCAACCTGCAGAACCCGACAATGCGAGATGAGCTCTATGATCGGGAATGAGTGCTCTGCCACGAATCCTTGCAATCCGCACGATTCAGACCTTCGAAGCTGAACAATTCTGCCAGCGGGTTGACGACACCTGGTCAGCTGGTGATAGTTCACATTCGTTGACACGCCGCTAACCCACCCCGCCGCCGCGAAAGACCCGACATGTCGCTCCGTCTGGACACCTGTGTGCTGCGTGGTGAAATCGACAACAGCTCCCGCAACATGGTCAGCGGCTGGATCGAAGTTGTCCGTGACTCACCGCAGGAAGACCATCGCCGAACTTGTTTTCTGCTGTCGCTCACCGGAAATCTCAGCAGCGTTCCCAATGGTTCACGACTGCGATTCGAAGTCCGGGACACCTCGACCCCCGAAAGCTCCACCGGTCTCGACAGCAGCTTTCAGCAGCAACAGATCGGTGTACTCACCGACTGCCGCATCTGCCTCGCTGACCCGGCGGCAGCAGTCCCCACAGCGACAACCGCAGATACTTCCGAACAAGACGAATCCTCCGGGGCTCTCGCCTCCCTGTACCTCAGCTGGAACAGTCAGAACGGCCCCGTGACTCTGGAACTGCTGGATACCTGTATCACGTTTCTGGAACCTGGCAGCGGATCAGCTCCGTTTGGTATTCATGGCCTGCCTGACGGAGACCTTCCAGCCGAGCTGAAAGTCTTCATTCAGCGTGCTCGCGGCAGCGGTGGTCCGGCGCCGGACAATGCAGCAGAACAGGCAGTGGAATATTCTGATGCTGCAGACAACGAAGACGATTCTGATCCCTTCCAGCTGCTGGATCCGGAAACTCAGGATCTGATCCGTGAGTCTGCCGAGTACGACTCGGAACAGGACGACGACCGGGATGAAAGCGTCCTGAATATTCCGCAGGAACTGAAGGACCTTGTGCAGTCCATCTCCCCGAATGCTTCTGAGGTGTTTGAGCAATGGAATGACGTGCTGCAGGGAAAACACGATGAACCACTCAGCTGGGTTCTTGATGAACCCTTGCGACTCCCGGTGGCAGATCAGCTGCAAAGTGAGGAAGAAGCCTGGGAAGTGCTCCGCACCCTGCTCTCAGCACTGGCTCTGAAAGGTGTCGCATTCGACATGTGTCCGCACACAACCCCCGTGGAAGCGTATCGAATCCTCACCGAAGTCCTGCTGCCTGACGCACGGATTCACCCGAATCTGACCGGAACCGGTTTCGTCTGCCACTTCACCTCCGCTTCCTGTTGTAAACAGTGTCAGAACGAAGCTTCAGATCTGCATCAGCCGGAATAGCCTCCGCTGCCCCCACCGGATCCTGCCTCAGCAGACCAGCGTGGTTCTCAGTGTCGGGACCGGCCCATCACTTCTGGAAATCAAATTCGCTCACAAGTACTATCTGTGGTGGCTTTTGCAGCCCGTTTTCTCGGTTCAGGTAGATGAAAGTCGTTCCATGCCCAAGGTAAACTTTGTCAACGAAAAGCTCACGGTTGACGTCGCGGTGGGTGAAGACCTGCGAACCGTTGCCAGAAAAAACGGTGTTCAGATTTACTCCGGACCGCACACAGTAGTTAACTGCAGGGGCTTCGGACTCTGCTGCTCCTGCAATGTCAACATCCGCAACGGCAGCGAAAACGTCAGCAGCAAAGGCATTCTGGAAAGACTCTGGAAGTGGCTCAATCCGCTGCTCGGCCTGAAGCTGCTCAGCAACCCGGAAAAGGATGTTCGACTGGCCTGTTGCACACGCGTCAAGGGTGATGTCGATGTGGAAACTCACCCGCCAATCAACTGGCATGGTGAAAAGTTCTGGGGCTGATCAGCAGCAACTCAGAATGCGACAAATCACAGACAGCCCCGTCTCTCCGACACGGGGCTGTTTTCGTTGACAACAACAGAAAGCCTGCAACAGCAGGATGGCAGCAACAACAGGAAGCCCGCAGAGAAGGCTCAACGGCGGGCCACCATCTGCCCGCGGTCGTCACAGTTCGAGACTGCCGGCTGTCTGCTGCTGAAAGCGATCAGGCTCGATTGATCAGGCTCGAGTAAATCGATAGCCGACTCCACGAACTGTCTCAATGACCTCCGCCCGGCCAGCAAGTTTTTTTCGCAAGGCTCGAATGTGCACGTCGATGGTTCGCTCCAGTGCATTGGCATCGTCGCCCCGCGCCGTTTCCATCAGTTCATGCCGCGTAAACGGGCGACCGGGCTGAGCCATCAGCGTCCAGATCATGCGGAATTCCGTCGGGGTCAGTTCATATTCCTGACCATCGACTTCAAACCGAAAGTTCTCCCGATCAATTCTTACACCGTGCAGTTCCAGCACGGTGCGCACTTCGTTTTCAGATTCCCCGCGACGCAGCAAAGCCGCAATGCGATGGATGAGCGGCTGCACGCGGAAGGGCTTGGTGACATAGTCATCAGCCCCCATGTTGAAGCCGACAATCTCGTCGGTCTCGGCACTGCGAGCGGTGAGCATGAGTACCGGGATTTGTCCAGTCGCCTTGTCGCGTTTGATTTCACGACAGACCTGCAGACCGTCCATCTCCGGCAGCATCAGATCGAGCACGACCAGATCAGGCTTGAGGGAGCGGACTCTGCTGAGTCCTGCTCGACCGTCCTTCTCCCAGTGCACGTCGTAGCCCTGCTGGCTGAGATTCCAGTTCAGAACATCAGCAATCGACTCTTCGTCTTCGATAACCAGAATGACCGGTCGCATTCAACTTTCCATCCCAAAACAGGAACGCCGAGTGCTCCCGTTTCAGAACACTCTCATGTCACCCGGCTGGATGACGATGCCTGACAAGAGCACCTTCGACCAGATAGACGACCTCTTCGGCGATATTCGTAGCATGATCAGCCACACGTTCCACGTGGCGGATCACTGAAAACAGATGCAGTCCGGATTCAACCAGACTGGCATTCTGCTTGATGGCAGAAACAACCTCGTCGATCAGCTCACGATTGAGCGAATCGACTATTTCATCACGCTGACAGACATCACGAGCAAGTTCTGCATTCTGTTCCACAAATGAATCAATGCTGTCGTGAAGCATGCTGAGCGCCTCGCGGGACATCTGCCCCAGGCGCTCAGGCATCGGGAAAGAACCGCAGGCACTGATACACGCTGAGCGTTCCGCAATACTGACCGCTAGATCCGCAACACGTTCAAGTTCAGCACAGATTCTCATCACAACGGCAACACGCCTGAGATCATTTGCTACCGGGTGATACAGAGCCAGAATCTTCAGACAGTCTTCGCTGATCCGAATGTCCAGCGCGTCAATGTCCTGATCACGCAAGGACAGTTCCTGAGCAAGTCCTTCCCGACCGGCACGAAAGCCATCCACTGAATCGTGAATCAGTTCTTCAACGGCGGAGCACATCGACAGGATTCCGCGATGCAGTTCCTCCATTTCACGAACAAAGTGAATCGTCATCAGGAATTCCCCTGAGCACAGACTCACGCGCCGCTTCCGCGCTGCGCCGAGTCTGGCACCTGCCTGTTAAGATATTGTGAAGATCCCGGCTATGACTTCCAAAAAAATCATTTCACAGACTGGCCGGTCGGCCATCAGCCAAAACGGCCGGTGATGTAGTCCTCAGTCTGCTTCTGTGTCGGGCTGGTGAAAATCTTCATCGTTGGACCGACTTCGATCAATCGACCCTTGAAGAAAAATGCTGTCTGATGACTGACCCGTGATGCCTGCTGCATATTGTGCGTCACGATGACAATCGTGTAGTTCGCACACAGCTCGCCAATCAGATTTTCAATTCGGTCAGTACTTGCGGGATCCAGAGCCGATGCGGGTTCATCCATCAGAATAATCTTCGGTGCCGTCGCCAGTGTGCGAGCAATACACAGCCGCTGCTGCTGTCCCCCCGACAATGCCATTGCCGGTGTGTGCAGCCGATCACTGACCTCATCCCAAAGCGCCGCCTTGCGAAGACACGACTCCACCAGATCGTTGAGCACCGATCGCGTGCGCTCCCCGGCTACTCGCGGGCCATAAGCCACGTTGTCAAAAATTGACTTGGGAAACGGAGTGGACTTCTGGAACACCATGCCCACGTGTTTTCGCAGCAGCACCACGTCCACATCCGGCGACATGATGTTCTGGCCTTCGACCAGACACTCACCCGTGCAGCGTGTCCCGTCAATCAGATCGTTCATCCGGTTGAGCGTTCGCAGAAACGTACTCTTTCCGCAACCAGATGGACCAATCAGGGCTGTGACGGAGCGCTCCGGAACCCTCAGGGAAATGTCATACAGAACCTGCAGATCACCGTAGTAGAAACTCAGGTTCCGCACATCGATCGCTTCCGGATGCAGTGACGTGTCCAGATTGCGGTCGACGCCCTGCACCGATGGCGGTACGGAAAGCACTTGTTTTTCTTTGCTCATCTCAACTCTCCCTGAGGCGATTCCGGGGTCCGGTCAGTCCGGCCGAATGCCTCCGCCACAGCCATCATTTCACACGGCATCACCATTGAGTGTTGCGCCCCGCGCGAGCTCGCACAATCATCGCAGCGGCATTGATCAGCAGCAGGACCAGCAGCAGGACCACAATACCGGCCGCCGCAACAGCCGTGAATCGATCCTGCGGATCCGGCTGCTTGGACCAGTCATAAATCTCCACCGGCATGGCCGTAAACTGGTCGAATGGCACTGCAATGAGTCGAGTCGGGTCCTGCAGCATCTGCAGCGGTGTCTCAATTCCCCCCGGACACATCGACGCCACAGTCAGAACACCGATCATCATGATCGGAGCCGCCTCACCAATCGCACGGGAAACCGCCAGAATCACGCCCGTCGCAATCCCCGGCAGCGCTGCAGGAATTACCTGACGCCAGATTGTCTGCCAGCGAGTGGCTCCCAGTGCCAGAGATGCCACGCGGATGGAGGATGGAATTGCCCGCAATGCCTCCTGCGATGCAATGATCACGATCGGCAGAATGACCAGACTCATCGTCATGGCACCAATCAGTACGCTGCCGTCAAAGATTTCCAGATGCAGAATCCGCACCCGGAATAATCCCATGACGTTGACCACTCGAGTCCCGTCAAACACCGTCTGCAGCGACAGCATCAACGGACGGAACGCTGACAAACCCAGAATCCCGTAGACAATTGAGGGAACTCCGGCCAGATTCGACAGGTTGATGCGAATGAGTCGCACAAGCCACGTATCAGAGGCCATCTCTTCCAGGTAAACCGCAGAACCGACCCCGATTGGTATCGAAAAAGCCGCTGTCAGCATCACCAGCCAGAATGACCCCCAGATTCCAGCCAGAATTCCACAGCGTACCGGGTTCATGGAATAGTGATTGCTGAGGAAATCCGGAGCCAGCCGTGACAGACTGCTCCAGAAGACGGACCCCATCAGAATTCCCAGAATCCCAAGTGACGAGTATGTCAGCAACAGACATACCACTCGGAACACCCGCGAATGCAGCAGCCGACGCCGCAGCAGGGAATCGGTCCCCTGACGAAAACTGACACGCGTTTCCTGCAGAGAAATACTCATTGATATTCCTCCCGGAACTTCCGCAGAATCCATCCGGAGATCAGATTGATGACCAGGGTGAGCAGAAACAGAGTGATCCCGACCGCATACATACTCATGCGGCTGATGGAATCTGCAGCACTGTCCCCGGTACTCGCATGCACCATGAAGCCAGTCATGGTCTGTGAACCCTCCAGCGGATTCAAAGCCAGCATCGGACTGCCCCCGGCTGCGATCGCCACCGCCATCGTCTCACCCACTGCCCGCGAGAATGCAAGCAGAAACGAAGCCAGGATGCCCGAGAGTGCAGCCGGGACCACGACCTTCATGCAGACGTCGTATTTGGTGCTGCCCAGCGCGTGCGCCGCTTCTCGCAGACTGCGTGGCACGGAACGAATGACGTCTTCGCTGAGCGAGGCGATCAGGGGAGTCACCATGATTCCCACCACGATCCCAGCACTCAGACTATTGAAAATTGACACCTTCACATCCAGCCAGCCGAATAACGGCTTGAGCAGCCAGGGGGTGACAAACTTCAGAGCAAAGAATCCGAAGACCACGGACGGGATCCCCGCAAGCAGCTCGAGGACCGGTTTGAGGATCTGACGTTCGCGAGCACCAGCGTATTCACTCATGTAAATCGCGGCACCGAGACCCGCTGGGATGCTCACCAGCGACGAAATCACAGCGACCATCATTGTACCGGACAGCAGCGGCCAGATTCCAAATCGGCCCTTGTCGCCTTCCGCCGGTTTCCACTGAGCAGACGTCAGGAATTCAGTGAGCGAAACACGCTCAAAAAATGCCGTCTTGTCACCCGGAGCATAGATCGCGTTGCTGAGCAGAACATAGACGATCGCGCCTGTCGTCAGAACCGACAACGCAGCACAGCAAAACAGGCAGACTCGAATCAGCTTTTCGTGGCGCCGAGAAATGCTGGTAGAGAACGAAACTGGACTCGTCATAGCTTACCCGGCAGAAATCGAAAGCAAACTCGCCGCCTTCGTCGGACCGCACATCTGGCTGCAGGGCGACAGACGACTGACACTGGCCCCGGAGCCGCCACCCCCCGATCAGGATTCTGACAGAGGATATGCCGTCATGCACGCCCCACACGTTAAGTTCCCGGCTGTTCTCAACCACAGCGGAACAGCCGCCCCGAGCAGATACCCGGGGCAGGTTGTCCGCAGTGCCCGATCACTCCGCGGCAGTCACTTCGCTGATTGCAGCTTCCAGTGCCTCCTGAGCAGTCTTCAGCTCAGCGTCGTCCAGTGGCACGTATCCGACGTCGCCGACCATCTTCTGGCCGTCCGTCAGGAAAAACCGCACATAGTCCTGCACCTCAGGCTTCTTCAGACTTTCCTTCTTCACGTAGATGAAGAGCGGTCGTGAAAGCGGAGCATACTCGCCTGACTTCACTGTCTCAGATGTTGGTGCAACAGCATCAGCAGGATCGTCTGTGGCTGAAATCTTCAGCGCCTTGACCTTGTCCTGATTGGCATAGAAGTACGCATAGCCGAAAAAGCCCATGCCGCCCTTTTCACCAGCAATCCCGGTGATCGTGACATTGTCATCCGCACTCGCACTGTAGTTCTCTGTAATCGAGTCTTCTTCACCGTTGATCTCTTCAGTAAAGAAATCGAACGTTCCGGACTCTTCTCCCGGGCCAAACAGAGCCAGCGGCTCATCCGGCCATGCAGCGTCAACATCCTTCCAGGTCTTCACTTCGCTGCCGGCCGCCCAGATCCTGTTCAGCTGGCCAACGGTGACAGCTTCAACCCAGTCATTTTCCGCATTCACGCAGACCGTCAGGCCGTCCAGAGCAATTCGCAGCTCCAGCAGCTCAATCCCGTTCGCTGCACAGTCTGCCAGCTCCGATTCCTTCACTCCACGTGAGGCATTGGCAACGTCAATACGACCGGCGATCATTTCCTTGAACCCGGTTCCGGATCCTGTCACCTTCAGAGCAACCTTGGTGTCCGCAAAGCGGCCCTCAAACTCTTCCTGCACTGCTGCCGCAACCTTGGCTACGGTACTGGAACCATCCACCTGAATGCGGCGAACTCCACTGCCCACGGCCGGAGCTACGGCTCCACCACCACCGTCTCCGCCTGCATTATCGACGGACTCCACGGAGCACCCCGTGGTGAATAACATGACTGAAAACAGACAGAGCAAATTGCCGGTTACGCCAACACCGTTGCATCGAATCATTCTTCCAGAGCCTCTTGACGATTGCCGGCAACTGTTCCCGGAACTACCGAAAACACTGCACGAGCATGACCACAAAACGATCTGCCGAAGTGAACCATCACATTGTTAAGACAATGTTAACATTCCGGAGAAGTGGTGATCCTGAAGAGAAATTCTGTGGCTGAGAACGGCGGGCCATACCGTGTTACCCACCTTCCCGAGCGTGCGCCACCCATGTGTTCGGTCGGCACACGCTCCCCCGTTACGCCACGGCAGTTGCTCCGCCACTTATCGGTCGAATCGTGCCTGCAGCCAGGACTGCGGAATCCCGATCTGACAAACAGTGACCTCCCCTGTCCACTGCGCCGCCGTCGCTCCCGCAAAACCCTGTTTGGCCGCCACAAACGTCACCGTCCTGTCGGCACGCACACAACAGCCGCAGGGCTCCCCGCTGTCGCAGTCCATTCCGGAAGGCACATCTACCGCCAGAATCTGCGCGGAGCTGACATTGATCTGCTCAATGAGGTCAGCAAATGGGGCACGCACAACGCCCCGCATTCCCGTTCCCAGCAGACAATCCACGATCAGGTCAGCAGCGGTGAGCGATTGCGGAATCAGCCCGGCCACCTCGTTCACCGCCTCCTGAACAGGCAGTCCACTGCGCACAAGAAAATCGAGATTTGCCTGAGCATCTGCGGACAACTTACGGCCGGCCCGAATCAACAGCACCTCAGCTGCCTGACCTTCGGCAGCCAGCAGTCTGGCAATGGCAAGCCCGTCCCCGCCGTTATTGCCGTGTCCGCAGACAATCACAATTCGCCGCCATGGTCCGGAGTCCTGAATCTGCTGGCAGACTCCTCGAGCTGCATTTTCCATCAGCAGCAGACCGGGAATTCCCAGCTGATCCATTGCCAGCTGATCAACCTGCCGCACAGCTTCACGGGACAGATACTTCAAGCCTGGCCTCCCCGGATGACGTGTCAGTCGTGCAGCGTCAGTCTGCTGACTGCAGTTGCTGGTGCGCGTCACGCAGCAGCTGAGCAGTGGTGTCGATGTCGATGCAGCCATCGGTGATACTCACCCCGTACTGCAGCGCCGACAGATCTGCGGTGAGCGACTGCTGGCCGGCGTTCAGATTGCTTTCCAGCATGAGTCCCACGATTTCTGAATTCCCGGCAGCGCGCTGAGCAATCACGTCTTTCCAGACTTCCGGCTGACGACGATAGTCCTTGCTGGAATTGGCATGGCTGCAGTCCACCACCAGTCGCGGTGGCAGGCTGGCTGCCCGCAGCATTCGGCTGGCTTCCGCAATCGCAGCGGCCTGGTAATTGGGTCCCTGTCGACCTCCACGCAGAATCAGGTGACCGAATTCATTGCCTCGCGTCGCCATCACACAGGTCTTGCCGTCGTGGTCAATGCCCAGAAACCGATGAGCAGCACGGGCCGCCTGCATCGCGTTGATGGCAACCTCCAGACTGCCTTCCGTGCTGTTCTTGAAGCCGACCGGCATGGACAGACCACTGGCCATCTGACGATGTGTCGGAGATTCTGTGGTGCGAGCACCGATGGACGCCAGAGTAATCAGGTCGGCGATGTACTGCGGAGTAATCGGTTCCAGCATCTCTGTCGCGGCCGGCAGACCCAGCGAATTAATGCGACTCAGAATATCCCGAGCTTTCTGCAGCCCCGATGAGATATCGAATGTGTCGTTCAGATGCGGGTCGTTGATCAGCCCCTTCCAGCCAACAGTGGTTCTGGGCTTTTCAAAGTACACCCGCATTACAACCAGCAGAGTTTCGGAAACTTCATCCGCGAGCTGTTTCAGCTTCGTGGCATATTCATATGCCATGTCCGGATCGTGAATTGAACAGGGCCCCACAATTGCAATCACGCGCGGATCGCGACCGTGCAGAATACTGCGCACAGCGTCCCGGGACTGCAGCACGTGCTGGCTGACCTCAGGAGTCACCGGATACTGCTGCTTCAACTCCTGAGGTGAAACCAGGGGAGTCGTGCCGACGATGTTGACGTCCTGCAGGGAATGTTCTGTGGAATTCATGGGTGGGACTGTTCAGCAGCGGTTCTTCGCGTTCGACCGATTGACAATTCGCATCTGACAGCACGAATTACCGGCGAAGTCGCTCAAACCACTCCGGAAGGCGGAATTCTTGGGCGACGAGATGGCGGAGTATCCGGGATTCTTCTGCCCCAATCAATAACAGCATGCGAAATGTCCCGGCGACACCAGGTTCGAAAAAAACGCTCCCTCCCGGAATATTTCCGCGAGCTGTCCGGAATAATCCGTGACTGCCGGCCATCGGCGACATCCCGATCCATGGGGATTTCCTCACCCTGCTTTGCCTCAGCCCGCCAGCCTGCGTATGGTGTCAGCAAAGGAGCCCATCAATGTGTCGTCTGCTCTCCCTGCTGCTTTGCACTCAGATTCTGCTGTCCCTCGCAGCGACTGTATCTGCCGAGGAACCGCTCCGCATCAACGGCCCTACGATGGGATCCTACTATTCCATTGTGATCGACAGCCCCGGACAGATCGACGGGCAGCTGCTGCAGCAGGAGATTGAGGCCGTTTTTGCGCGCATCAGTCGCATGATGTCGACATGGGATAAGGAATCCGAAATCTCCCGCTTCAACGCGTCAGACTCCTGCGACTGGTTTCCGGTGAGTCGTGAATTCGCATTTGTTGCGGCCGAAGCACTTCGCGTGCATCAGCTCACCGAAGGATCGCTCGAAGTCACCATTGCCCCGCTCATCGACGCCTGGGGCTTCGGCAGCTCCGGAAAGAAAACGGTTCCGCCGGCAGATGTCATTCAGGCGGCACTCCGAAAAACTGGTTCACGGCACCTGCAGGTTCGCAATGACCCGCCCGCAATTCGTCGCGACATTCGCGGCCTGCAGATCAGCCTCAACTCTCTGGCTCCCGGGTACGCTGCTGACCTTGTGTCAGAACTGCTGCAGGCGCGCGGACTGGAACGTCACGTGGTTGATGTCGGCGGTGAAATTCACGCCGGTCGCAGCAAGCAGAATGGTGCACCCTGGCGACTGGGGGTCGAATCACCGCTGGGTGGTCTGCACACCACTGTGGAAATGACGGACCGCTCCATCGCCACGTCCGGAGACTACCGAAATTTCTTCATGATCAACGATCGCCGCTATGCACATGTACTTGATCCGCGTTCCGGATATCCGGTGGAAGATCCCCCCGCATCCGTTTCAGTAATCCATGATTCCGCAATGACCGCAGATGCCATCGCCACGGCAATGATGGTGCTGGGCCCCGAGCGGGGTCTGCGGATCGCTCGCAGCCAGAAACTGGACGTGATGTTTCTGGTTGTCCACAAGGACGGCTCAATCGAAGAATTCAGCGCCGGCCAGTTTGCAGAGCAGGAAGCATCTGCAGACCCCGACCCGTCGCCGGAAAGGAAGTCCGACTGAACTCTGGCACTGCAGCCTGCTGTTGCCGGTGGGCATTAATGCAGCCCGGGAAGCTGACCGTAGCGAGCACGAATGCGGGCCAGCAGAGGCCCGATCGAATTCTCCGGGCGCCCCAGTCGACGCGCCGCTTCCGCGTAGCTCAGCCCGTCCAGGTAGATTGCCCGGAGCAACTGTCGCGATTCCTCGGGCAGAATCTGCATCAGCTGATCAACTCGATCCTGTTCGTCAGCCCGATCCGCCGGACTGCGTTCCCCGCTGGTAGCTTCCACCGCTGCCTTGTGAGCATCCACGTGGCCAAAGGCCTGGCGATAACGCTGCTCCTTCAGGCGTCGAATGACGATCCGCCGGGCGATCACGGCAAGGTAAACGGCAAGTGAACTGCGACCCTGAAAATCCCGCAGTGCAGCCATATCACGCTGCAGCAGCTCGGCCATGGTATCAGCACACAGATCGTCCACATCATCCGCGGACAGCTTCAGACTGTAGGCTTCCGCAGCCTGACGAATCACCTGCAGGAGCAGCCCGGAATACCGATCCACGAACTGCCTCCAGCTGCCGGCGTGATGATCCAGCAGCTGTCGCAGCAGTTCGCGATCGACATCAGACAAAGGCACGTTGGCAGACTTTCATCACCGGACCAGGCACGGAACAGAAACAGCAATTGCCGGAAGCCAGACGCTGTCGCTGTCAGATCCCCACAGGAAACCCTTGCTTCTTTGCCTATTCTGCGTTCTTCAGCCACCTGCGGCAACCCTTGTTCTGAGCCGCGAGCCCCGGATTTCCCCCGGCTGCCAGGAACCGGTTCGGTTGCATTCGCTTCCGCTCTGTCGGATCATCACCTTCAGGCAGGGCGTGTCGTACGTCTCTGTTCTGCCTCTCCTTATCGTCTCGGTGAGACTTTTCATGCAATTCTTCCGGCTCATCCTGCCCCTGCTGGCACTCCTGCTTCTCGTTCCGGATGCAACGGCTGCAGACCAGTACCGCATCCTTCCGGAACAGCTCACACTGAATGGCCCGGAAGCTGTTCATCGGGTGCTGATTGAAGTCTGGAATGGCCAGGACTTCACCGGAACCGCACCGGACACCCTGCAGCTGACCAGCGATAACCCGGAAATTGTCCGCGTGGACGGTCGACAGCTGATTCCCGTTGCAGACGGCACCACAACCATTCGCGTTTCCTCCGCTGATCAGTCCGCCACCGCCGCAGTCACCGTGATCAATGCCGGCGAACCATTCAAATGGACGTTTCGCAATCATGTGGAACCCGTACTGGCACGACAGGGGTGCAGTTCCGGAGCCTGTCATGGCGCCCTTGCCGGCAAAGGTGGTTTCCGAATCTCCCTCCGCGGCTACGACCCGGAAAAAGATCACTTCAATATCGCCTGGCAGCAGCAGGGGCGACGGATCGAACTGCAGGACCCCGCCGCCAGCCTGCTGCTCACCAAACCCACCATGGCTGTCCCGCACAAGGGAGGCCTGCGGCTGGAACCTGGATCCCGCAAGTGGAAGATGCTTGCGGAATGGATTGCCGACGGAGCAGCACCGCCGGCGGCTGACGACCCCACACTTGAACGCCTCGAGATTCTTCCCGAAGGTGTCCTGCTTGCTCCCGAACAGTCCCAGCCGCTGCTCGTCCGAGCACACTATTCCAACGGCGTTGTCGAGGACGTGACTCAGCTTGCTCGATTTTCGTCATCGGCAGAAGCGGTCTGTTCTGTTGACGAGGACGGAGTGATCAGCGTTGTCGGCCCGGGCGAAGGTGCAGTGACCGCATGGTTCTCCAGTCGTATCGTCATCGCCAGCATTACAGTGCCGTGGCCGCAGCCGCAGGATTCCGCCACCGCTCCGGATTTCACTGCCAGCAATTTCATCGACGAGCTGGTCCATCAGCAGCTGCGGCGTCTGAATCTGCAGCCCTCTCCGGCCAGTTCTGATGAAGTCTTCATCCGCCGTGCATTTCTCGACACCATCGGCACACTCCCGACTCGCGACGAAGTTGAGAAATTCCTCAGCAGCGACGCTCCCGACCGCCGCGAACAGGCCATCGACCAGCTGCTGCAGCGGCCCGAGTTTGTTGATTACTGGACCTACCACTGGGCCGATCTGCTGCTGCTGAACGGACAGGAACTGCGTCCCAATTCCATCCGCGCCTGGTATGACTGGATCCATGAACGTGTTGAGGCGAATCAGCCGTGGAACCAGTTTGTGCAGGAACTGATCACTGCTCAGGGTTCCAGCAGCAGGAACGGAGCCACCAATTTCTTCGCGCGACATCTACACAGGGTACTGGTCGCAAATATGTTAATGGAAAATTAACTGATGTTACTGGTGGAGCGCTTGGAAGT
>JALQUR010000166.1 GCA_023260695.1 Planctomycetaceae bacterium | reverse complement strand
CAAGCCCGCGGCGCGGTCGAGGGGCAGGCCCTGCCGTGGTATTTCTTCCCGCTCAAGCTGTTGGCCACGCTGGCCTCCAGCATTTCGGGCATTCCGGGCGGGCTCTTTGCCCCATCGCTAACCAAGAGGCTGCGCAGTCTGCGCAAATACCGGAACCGGATTAATTGGCACGGTCGGCCGATTATCTCCAGCTCCTTCAGCCCTGCTGACCCTCTGCAGGGCTACCACAGTCGGACCACGAATCCGGCTGTTCAACACACGTGGAAGGCCCCTCTCATGTGTCGATTGCTCCCAGTTATCTCGCGCTGTCTGCGCGCCGATCTGTTGCTGCTTGCAGCTTCGGTGCTCTGTCCACTCATGGTCGCTGCGGATGAATTGCCAACCCCTGCAATTCCTCGCACACCGCTGATCAAAGTCAGCGTCTCCCGACCATCACCTCCGGTGCCCAGACCGTCAGCCCCGGTAGCAACCACGCGTCCAGCTCCCGCGCTCGTCCGCCCGCCTGGCACAATCAGACCATTGGACCAGCCTGGCTCAAATCCGCCCTTTCGTCCTGAACCGAGAGTGCTGAATCCGACATTCGCTCCAGTGGATCCAGTCAGCTTGCCGTCCATCGATGCACAGACAGAGGACATTTTCCGCATCGACGCTATTCGTCCTGAATTCAGATCTCTACCTCAGATACAGACATTCGGACCTGCAAACACTGGCGCATCGTCTCCTTCCGCACAGAATTCAACCTCTTCGGTTACGACAAGTACCACCCTTTCCACACTTGAACGTCTGCAACTCAAGAATCAGCAAGCCTCCGACCTGCAGCAGGTCACAGGCCGTGTGGACCAGGTCACGGGGCAAGGAAACACAGATGCGTCTGGTGCCGAAACACCAGTGCTGAGACTTTCTCCCTTGCCTGTCAGCCGTTCCCGACTCACTGGCAAGGCAGCACCGCAGAATGAACAGGAAAGCTCTCGTAATCGCGCCACCGCGCCGACATCAAATATGCGGGACGTTCAGCAGACACAAGCTGCGACTCGCCCGGCAGATCTGCCCGCAGATCTGACCCCGGTGTCGGGTGGGGCACAATCGTCAGTGATCGATCGGTTGGCGGCAAAAAACGCAGCCGCACAGGATCTGACGACAGTTTCCGGTGTTGGCGCTCGGGGTCTCGTATCCGGTCCGCAATACCCGACTGGTACGTCCTCCCGCGATCTGATTGTCGAGCCTGCTTATGATCTGCGTGATCCAGGTGCTCAGATTTCGCCGGTCAGCTCCGGTGTTGGTTCTTCTGTGCAGGAACAGCTGGCGGCGAAAAACGCAGCTGCTCGCGATCTGACTGATGTCATCGGGCGTAGTCTGGGGTCCACAGACCGACCACAAGTCTCAGCAGATTCAAGTCGCAGTCGTGTGACGCAGCCTGCTGTTAATCAACGCCAGACATCAAGCCAGTTTTCACCAGTGAGTCCTGTACTCCCATCTTCTGTCAACGACCAACTGTCTGCGAAAAACGACGCTGCCACAGATTGGTCAACGATTTCCGGCCGTACCAGTCGAACGATCGATTCCGTAAGTGCAGCCCGTCAGCCAGGCGTTTACAGTTCCCGCGATTACACACAATCGAACTCTCAGGATTATGCCCGGGTAAGTCGCAGCGATCCCGGCTCAGGCATGACAACGCAAAATGCAGCCGCACGGAACGCTGAGATCCAGAACACGGGTACCGTCAGCAGATCCATCTACGAGGAAAAAAACTACTACGGCAACCGCGCGACGTATGCTGCGGACTTTTACGGCCCCCCCCGCTATTACGATCCGGGTGATTTTCCACCAGTGTCACCTGGATCGGGCATGTCAACTCGTGAGAGACTGGCTTACAAAGACAGTCTTGCAACCCAACGTGAAATCTACACTATTCCGGGTACAGGGACCGTCTGGGATCAGTTAAGGCAGAAACACTGGCGCGCCACGAGTTTCATTGGTCTGCTCAATGGAGTGGTCTACGATCCGGTGGATTTCACACCCGGATACTGAGCTTCTGTTCTGAGCAGAAAGCTGTGTCCGGACAGTCGCAGATTCACACAGTGGCAGATTCACACAGTGCCGCCGCCATCCTCCCTGGAATTCTCTTTACGCTCGGTCAGGTAGTTTGCTGCAGCCTGCAGTAGCGGATCGATCGTCTGCTCCTGAATCTGATGCGGGGGATTCCATGGAAACCAATGGAATCCGCCATGCTCGGTTGTTTGTACTTCAGGAATCCTCTTCACGGTTCCAAGAAATAACACTACCCGCTTCAGCACTCGACCACTTCCACCATAGCGGCTCAGGTCAACTGGATAATTCAGTTCGTACTGGAATCCATCGTTGACCTCGACAAGCTCTGACGTGATGCCAGTTTCTTCTTCCAGCTCACGAAAAGCACACTCCAGCTCCGTTTCGCCGTCCTCCAGATGTCCTTTCGGAAGATCCCAGCGATCTGGATGTTTCATCAGCAGAAATGAGCGAGACGGGGTCTCGCAGATGATCAGGAATCCACAGGCAACTGGATTCTCTTTGCTCACAGTGTGATTCCTTCGACTTACGGTAGGACTTAGTTTCCGCAACTTGCAGTCCGTCGCTGAATCGCAGAGCAACCTGCTTTAGCGACTGTGCAATACTGCGGGAGCGGCAGACTGTACACAGATGCTATCACACATTTGACACATGTTTCGTCTGCAACGGGTGTTTCTGAAAACTCCTCCGTCCCCTAGACTCCGATTTCGGCAGCTTCAAAATGGGTGGCGTCCTGAGGCAAACGAAGTGGCCACTGGATTACCCCCCGGATCAGTCCGCCACCCACGGCAGTCCGCACCAGCTGCACAGACCAGTCGCAGATCAAGAAATGGAGTTCGTTGTGCAGGCACATCAACCTGAGCATCAATCACCCCGCTCGGCTGGCGCCAGCAGAGTCCTGCTGTTGCTGCTGCTGATCCCGGCAGGATGGTCCGCGGTTCGGACAGTAAGTCCCGAAAACCTGCCCAGACTCCAGTTCTCCGCAACCCGGCCTGCCCTGGTCTTTGAAACACTCATCTTTGACCGCAGCAGCATTGAGGCTGAATTACGCCCGGTAATCTCAGAGGAGTTCTACTTTCGCAATGAAGGAAATGAGCCCGTTCGTATCCTGGAACTCGTCCCCAGTTGCGGTTGTTTGAAACCCACAGCCGTGCCCTCAGAGATTCCGCCCGGTGAAACAGGCCGCATTACAATCCCTGTGCGCACAGCAAACGAGCCTGCGGGAAATCGTGAGTATCTTGTCACCGTTCGTTACGAAGACCCGAATCCGCGTGAGGTGACACTGACGTGGAAAGTACAGCTGCCTCAGAAGAAGATTCTTGTTGAACCGCGCGTGCTGATGGTGATTGGAGATGTCTCATCAGAGGACAATTACGAGATTACTGTTTCTGACTTCCGCTCGACGCACAAACAGACGCCGCTTCGGCTTTCGCAGCTGGAATCAGCTCCGGGGTTCATTTCCGCAGAAGCAGCTGGTCAGTCCGTGTCAGAATCCGGAACCCAGACAAATCTGAGAGTCTCATTTACAGCAGACATTCCGCCGGGCCAGCACCGTGGAATGATCTCAGCATTCACAACAGATCCGGAATATCCAGTCCTGCAGATTCCGGTGATTGTGGGTCGCCCGCTGAAAGAGGAATCGGAAGAAATCCGCGTGAGTCCACAGGTAGCGAGGCTGGTTGTCCAGCGTAGTTCCCCGGAACAATCACAGCCGACGGAAGTGACTGTGACCACTCCTTTGGGATGGTCGCCAGTTAAGGTGAATTCGTGGCCGGCACAGATCGACGCTCAGCTTGCGACACCACGCGACTCGAACAGCAGCATTCCTGCCGACCAGGAAAGCGAACTTCAGATCCGCATGAGGCTGACTGAAGAACCGCCGGTCGGAGTTGAACAGGGGGTGATCTCCATCGACTTTCAGACTGCATCAGGCCCGCGCCTGATTTCTTTCCCTGTGTTTATTGTGCGCATCTGAAAGCCAGCGATGCGGTCAGCAGCGAGGGAGTCAGGAACCAGAAGAGCTGGACTTCAGCAGGAAACTGTTCAGGACGGCAGGATTCTCAGCGCCGGCTCTGCACTGGCCCCCACGGCGGCAGCTGCATTTGCAGCCGCCGAATCATAATCATCAATGTACTCGTAGAAGACGTTTCTTTGCCGCGGAACGTAGCCTGCATTCACGATGCACTTTCGGATCCGATCAACGGTCAGATGGTGCACAGTTCCTGCCTGAGACACGACATTCTCCTCGATCATCAGGCTGCCCATATCATTGGCACCGAACAGCAGCGCCAGTTGCCCGATTTTCTCACCCTGCGTCACCCACGAAGACTGGATATTCGGGAAGTTATCCAGATACAGGCGGCTGACCGCCTGAGTCCGCAGGTATTCAAAAGCACCCGCTGGTGGAATATGAGCCATGTCCGTGTTTTCGGGCTGAAACGTCCAGCAGATAAAGGCGGTGAAGCCCCCGGTCTCATCCTGAAGCTGTCTCAGGCGTTCAAGATGTTCGATTCGCTCTTCAAGTGTCTCAATGTGACCAAACATCATTGTCGCTGAAGACTTTCCTCCGAGTTCATGCCAGACCCGCATCACCTCCAGCCAGCCATCTGTAAGAACCTTCCCTCGAGTAATCTCCTTGCGGACTCGATCAACCAGGATTTCCCCGCCACCTCCGGGAATACTTCCCAGCCCCGCCTCACGCAGGCGTTCGAGCACTGTCCGGAGCGGCAGTTTGCTGATCTTCGTGAAATGATGAATCTCAGGTGGACTGAATCCATGGATATTCACCTGGGGAAATCGCTCGCGGAGAGT
>JALQUR010000061.1 GCA_023260695.1 Planctomycetaceae bacterium | reverse complement strand
ATTACGGGTCCCTGTGACACCCAGGACTTCTCTTCTGGTGTTGATCAGTCACAGCAGGGAGAATTCGCGATCTATCTTTACGACGCCGTATACGACGGAGTGGGACTGACGACAGTTGCTCTGGATCACATGGAACAGCTTGTCGGCAATGCTCGCGAGCGACTGTTGAATTGCACCTGCCTGCAGGACGACGGGTGCTTCCGCTGCATTGCTAACCCTAATCGTGAGCAGGTTGCTTCAAAGAGTGATGCTTTGCTGCTGCTGGATGCGATCCTGCAGCAACTTCAGGACGGGACGCCGACAGTACGCATACGGGATACCGACTGGAGCAGTCGGATCGAACCCACCACGGCGGTTCCGTGTCCTACCTGCAATAACGCCACCGGTCCAACGGATCGATTCTGCTTCAACTGCGGTGAAAAGCTGACGAACACAGCCATCTGACTCACCTGTGTATCCCGGAAGCCAACAAAGCAACCGGGAACATCTCCTTCGCTGATTCCGCCCGCACTTCTTACCTCAAGGGAGTAATTCCAATGTTCACAATCATCGCGTCTGACTGCCTGAATGATGAACTGTACCCTTACCCTGCCATCCGAGCCCCGCGCATCATCCGTGAATCCGGCAAGCGGCTGGGAGATTTCCAGCTGACCGCCGATGTCGTATCGCAACTTCAGGAAGATCAGACTGGAGTGCTGATCGCAAACTGCGGCGACACCTGTCGCATCCATCGCCAGCTGCTGACTCTTGCCGACGCTCCATATCCCAGCCATTGGCTGGTTGTCGTTTCTTCCATCGAACTGGCTCGAATCTGGTACGCCGAGCAGCATGGCACTCAGACACGTCGGATCGGTGTGGATTCGCCGGCTTCAACATGGTGGCAGCGGAATAACTGTACGTTTACTCGGCTGGAATCATTGTCACAGCTTGCAGCCACGGATTTCGCGGAGCGGCCGCTGGCTGGAATCATCCTGGTTGATCCCACCCTGAGAACTCAGACAGCACGAGGCGACGGGCGGGGAAACTGGAGAAGCCATGATCGCCCGGAACTGATGAATGAATTTCGCCGGCATCTGGAGGATTGTGGGCAGACGCCGCCGTTGATCACGATGGCAATTCCGCCGGCTAAGTCAATGAACACGATGCCCTTCCGGCGAGCCTACATGCTGCAGAATCTCTGGTTTGCAGATGGTGCTTCATTGCGCACCGGCGAACCACCTCAGCTGATACCAAGTTAGGTTCCCTCGCGTTCGGACAGTCTATCAGCAGTCCCGTGCCTCGATCGCAGTGTTCCCCTTTCCACTTGGAGATGTTATGTGCAGTCCAGCTCCAGAACATGTGTCCCTGTTAAGCCTGAATAATGCGGCCTATCGAAAATGGTGTCGCGGTCTGCGAGAACGGCACCATACGGGCAGACCCGGGGATCCCTTTGCTCGACGCTACAACCGTGAACTTCGTCGCTGGGAGGCGGTCGTGCAGAAGCTTCTGGCGACTGTTCTTCCGGAAGCGATGGGGCCGCAGGCACTTGCCTTTTACGGCAAAGGGCGTTCGCACCGGGCATCGTGGCAGTATCGAGAACTGGACTTTGTGTCCGGATCTGCGGAACAGCCTGAACTCTTTGTGGAAATCAAGCTGCTT
>JALQUR010000058.1 GCA_023260695.1 Planctomycetaceae bacterium | reverse complement strand
GTTAGAGACACTTATTCGGGATGCTGCGGCAGGAAAGATTCGCCCCGATGTCACCGACGAGTATCTGCAGCGTGGCCAGTTGTCTCTGACTGCCGCAGATGTCTGGCTGCATGATCTGACGACCACAGGCGAAGAGGGGCTGGCCAGTCAGCTGCGTGATGTCACATTAACAGAGCTTGTTGACGACCTGTTACTCGGCCGTTCCCTGGCGCAGCGAATTTCCACGATCCCGCTGGTAGAAGCGTCGGGTGTCGACGTGGTTGGTGAAGGAGATCCAGACAGGCGAGCAATTCGAGACCGAATTGTGGCCTTGACTGGCATGTCGGAATCGTGGTTTGACAGCAGTCTGCAGACGTCGTTCAGCAGCGTTCAGGAGCAGACCTCTGCTGAGGCGGTGGCATATGCGATTTGCAGCTGGGCTGCATGCGTCAGTTATGTGCATGACCTGCTGGTCCCGCCAAGAACGCGGTTTCTGGCGGCAGTAACGCGACTGCCGCAGCTGGTGCGCACGACGTGTCACGAATTGATTGTGCATCTGCAGAACGGGAGCGAGCGTCAGCAGACATTCTATCGCCGGATGGCGCAGGATTGTGAGTCGCGACTGACTGACGATGTCGGGCAGATTGCCGCGACGGATCTGGGCCGTTTTGACACGTTTGGTTTTGAGGAAGAGACGGTATTGAAAGCGTCCCTGCAGGCATTGCAGGAGGCAAACTGGCCGCTGGCCAGTGACTGGTCGGCTCGTCGTAGTGATCCGGATTCATTCTGGCTTCGTCGTGAACCGTTGCGTCGTAACGCCTGGCAGCTGGTTGCCGGGGCAGCAAAGCTGGGGACGGCCATTGCTGCTGCCGGTACCGCGCCGCATTCCGGGCTGGGACTGGCGGCAGCTGTCGATGAGTATGTTCGTGTGGGGGCGGCTGTCGATCAGGCTCATCGCCACCTGATGCAGGATCGGCAAAAGTTATGGCGAGCGCAGATTCCCGAATCGGATGCGATTCGAACGGTATTGGATCAGATGCAGCAGCGGTGGTGTGACTGGGCGGGGGCATGGGCATCCGGGTTCAGCAGTGTCTGTCGCACTCATGGGTATTTGCCGGATTCTGCTGCGCAGCAACGAACGCTGTTCGAAGATGTTGTGAAACCGCTGGCGAACGGGAATGGCCCAACGGCATTTTTTGTGGTGGATGCATTTCGCTATGAGATGGGCCAGGAGCTGCTGGCTTCAATTGGTGAGTCGGCGAAGACGGATGTTCGGCTGGACTGGCGTCTTGCTGAATTGCCGACGGTGACTGAAGTGGGCATGAATGTGCTGGCCCCGGTGAGCAAGGGGGGCAAATTGCAGCTGCATCTGGCGGGCGGACGGATCGCAGGATTTGGAGCTGGAGAGTTCCGCGTTGCTGATCCGGAGACGCGTCGGCGTTCGATGCATACACGGATTGGTGGGCGAACATGTCCTCGCATTGATCTGGACGAGGTACTGCGACTGGAGCCCGGATCGCTGAAACGCAAGATCGCTGGTGCTCGAATGGTGCTGGTGCACAGTCGTGAGATCGACAGCGCGGGTGAGGCCGGATTTGGGCCCGCCGTGTTTGAAACAGTGCTGAAGGATCTGCGTTCTGCGTGGCATTTGCTGCGTGAATCCGGAATACAGAATTTTGTGTTTACGGCCGACCATGGGTTTCTGCTGCTGCGTGAGGAATCTCACCCCATGCGGATTCACGGCAGCAGGAGCGAAGCGCAGCGAAGGTATGTGTTGTCGGAGACAGCTGCGTACCATACCGGCGAGGTTACTGTGCCATTGCGTGACCTTGGGTATGACTGCGAGGACCTGCAGCTGATGATGCCAGACGACATTGCGGTGTTTGATACGGGAAAGCAGCGCAAGGGATTCGCACACGGCGGCAACAGTCTGCAGGAGCGTGTGATCCCGGTACTGACACTCTGCCATCGTACTGTCGCCGGCGGAGGCAGTATGCAGTACAGCGTGCAGGCGGTTCGCAGGGAGGCCGTGGCCGGCATGCACTGCTTGTCAGCGACTGTGGAGCTGGCCGCCGGCAGTCTTGCGTTTACCAGCATGTATGAGCTGGATCTGGCGGTGCGAACTCCCGAGGCTCCGGACGTCGCGGTGGAGCTGTGCGAAGTCCGCGGAGGTGCACGTCGGTCTGCGGGGACGCTGATTGCGACAGTTGGTGAAGAGTTCGAGCTGTTCTTCCGACTTTCAGGGGAGCAGGACGCCCGCGTGACAATTGAGCTTTATCACCCGGGTGGGGAGGAGAACGTTCAGGCTTGTCGGCTGCGGGAGCGGTTTGATGTTACTGGACGAGCAGCCGAACCATCGCGGGCAGCTGAGAAGTCGATTCGGCAACTGGAACAGGAGGCTGCTTCCCAGTCATGGCTTGCGGAGCTGCCGGAAGGTGCCGTGAGGGACGTTTTTCTGCATCTGTCGCAGTTCGGTGCTGTGACGGAACCTGAAGTGATGGAGATGCTGGGCGGAGGCCGTGAGTTTCGTCGCTTTAGTCGTGCGTTCGAGCGGTATGCAGAGTGTGTACCGTTCCGGATTCGTATTGACCACGCGGGCAGTATGAAGCGGTATGTTCGGGAGGGGATGAACGGATGACGTCGATCACAACAAGAGATGCCGACCACGTCTTTGAATCGCTGCGGAAGGGGCTTGTCCCTGAGCGAGCGATCGATACGTTTGCGGAGGGTGTGGGCAAGCAGCGTGCTGAGCTGCACCGTCAGCTGGACCTGGTGGCCAGTCAGGAGGGGTCTATCAAGTTCCTGCGTGGCGGGTACGGCTGTGGCAAGACGTTTATGGCAAGGCTGGCGTTGCTGGACGCGCAGGCTCGGGGTTTTGCCACCAGTTTTGTGGTGGTGTCTGACAATGATCTGCGTTTCCATCGATTTGATGATGTTTATCGCAAGGTAATGACGGAACTGGGAACAGCATCCTGTCCTCGAGGAGCGTTGGGGGACATTCTTGATCGCTGG
>JALQUR010000052.1 GCA_023260695.1 Planctomycetaceae bacterium | reverse complement strand
CGGGCGGCATTGACGAGTTGTTCGGCACAGTCTGCCCGCATCCATGTCTGTACTTCTGCGTTCATCAATCGTTCCTTCATCGCTCTGCCGAGACTTGTTGAATTCTCTGGGCAGAGCTCATCTTTGCGAACCCGGCGTCTTCTCCAGAGGGATTGCTCGGGCCGATCTGCCCGCCATTTCCGAAGAACACGGCGGGTGTTCCCTCAGCTGCAGGCTGCCGACTTCCCAGCCGAATAATTGCCATCGGACGTCCCAGTTCCGTAGCCACTGCAACTGCGTTCTTCTGCTCCTCACCCGACAGTGGCAGATCCCGTTGCAGCGGATCATCTGATGCTGCGAGTCGCGGATTTTCGAGATAAATGACCCGCGTCACCATCAGTCCCGCCGCAGCAGCCTGCAGATCAGCTTCGGTCAGGATCACTGGAACAGGAAACTGGTGCTCCCGTCCGGTCGGTGGGTGCAGGCGATCCAGCAACTCCACCGAAGGATAGAAACTGACGCCAGGAAACTCCGGCAGATCACTGACGTGCAGCCGATACAGATAACCGGGTGACGCTGCAAACTGAGCGGGTGCGGTTC
The DNA here is from genome assembly GCA_023260695.1 of Planctomycetaceae bacterium. Classification (GTDB taxonomy): domain Bacteria; phylum Planctomycetota; class Planctomycetia; order Planctomycetales; family Planctomycetaceae; genus SXXK01. The sequence goes on along the minus strand of JALQUR010000052.1, from coordinate 4,717 downwards.
CCGTGGCCGCCGCCAGAGTTTCACCGTTGTGGACCGCCACCCGGCCTGTTGTCGGCAGATGCACACGCAACGGCTGCAGCCAGTACGGATCACTGTCGCGCACACGGCGCAGAATCTCTGCGTTATACCCCGGCGGAAGACGGTCATTGAGCGGCTGATAACTGCCAGCAGCATCCTGCCCCAGTGAACGTTCGGAGGCCAATGCAGCCACGAACAGCAGTATTCCATTGAAAAGCAGCTGTTTCATCTGAGCATTCCTTGACCCGATTCTGCACTGCTTCCGAGCAACTGGCGTGAACCACAGTCCATCGGGCTGATAAGAAAACAGGGCGAAAGAAGCGAATGCTTCGATCACCCTGTCATGTTCAGTTCTCCTCTGCGGTTCAAGCCGCCCCGATCCTCAGGGCATACAGAACGGCTTGACCTGCTGACTCAGCGTCCGGCAGGAACAGAGACGTCTCCCGGTGCGTAAACCGGGTGCTTTTCTGAATACTGGATGTGTCGTACCGGCTCAGGCATGCTGTAACCCGGAGAATGCTCCACGTCGATCAGCAGGTGATCAACAGGTTCGGGCATTCGGTTCTGAGTCAGGTTTCGTACGGTGTGCGACTGCAGACCAGCGGGCCCGCCCAGTGGCAGGTGCGGGGGGCCAGGCAATCCGATCGGCGTTCCACTCGTCGGTGAACCCCAGACCGGGGTCGGTCCCACGCCGGAGATCGGCAGAGGAGCACCAGGTGCACCGACAGCAGCCACCATCGCTCCGGGAACGCCACCCATGTGACCTGGAATCAGCCCGATCGGTGTCGGTGGAGCGTGCTCATTGTTGAATCCGTCCAGAATCATGGACACAGGCTGAACGCTTCCATCCGGCTGCGGAACCATCTGCACGTCATCGAAGTGCATCTCCTTGTTGCCAAGTCGCAGCACCAGCATGATGGTCCCCAGACGCTCAGCCTGCTGGATTGGATCGACGCCCGGATCCAGTGTCGTGGAAACCAGAGTCTCCACGCCGGCCACTGGGCGAGCCTGATGCTCCGGATCCGGCAGGTAAATCACCTTGGTGATCATGTTATTGCTGCTCACATGCAGCAGATCATCCTCGGTCAGCTCCAGTGGAACCCCATTGTGCGCAAGATAAGCTGCCGTGTTGGGATCTTCTGCCCGCACTTCCAGTGTCGGATACAGGCTGACGCCTTCCCACCCTTCTCCCGGAATGTCACTCAGCACCAGCTGGTAAATGGCACCCTGTCCGAAATCAGCTCGCCCAGGTACAAACTTCTGATTGCGAGCCAGCAGACCGTTGGAAACCCAGCCGACAGACATACCGGCCTCACCCAGGAAGATAACCTGCGTCGACATACCGCCGGCAGCGTGTGCTGCAGCAGCAGAATGTGCCGCCGGCTGAGCCAGAATTCCCAGCACTCCTGGTCCTGGACCGTCCACCATTGGTCCCGGATGCTGCAGCATTGCCGGCGGAGGAGCGACGTGCTGAGTCGACTTCAAAGCAGCCGTACCGGATGTCCCGGACACTCCGGCACAGCCCATGCAGACCACCGCGAGGGCGCCCAGGGCCAGAAAATAGTATCTCATCGCAACCCCTTCCTTGAGATGCATCCTGAATCGAAGTGTTCCGAACTTCGACCCAACGGCCATCGGCCGACAACCGTATTCCCTGACGGAAGACATGTGCTTCCGTAACTGAACTGACATGAATTAACATCAATTGAATGCTGCACCGGAACCGGCCGCTGGCGACCGAAAGCAATCAGGGTCGACCGCTTCATGGATCTCCGGTTACACTGCTGCCGGTGAAGTTCACCCCGCAGTGTCCTGCTTCACCCACTTGCTGCATGCCTGAACGGTCGTTCGGACATGCATACCTTCAGCACCTACGGCATCCGGAAGAGGATTACAGCAAATCTCCTGTCTTCTCTTCGGGTGTTTGTTCAGCCTGACTTTTGACAAATCCAGCAGATTCCGAATATGAATCACAAACAACAGAACCCATCCAGACTGAACAGTCTCTCACGTCAGCTTACGGTTCTTGCACTGCTCTGCGGCAGTCTGATCCCGTCTGCGTCTGCCCAGAATGCGGCCGATCCTGCCGTCGCAACACAGCCAGCGGCAGGATCCGCGCCGTCGGCGGCAACCACCGATCTGCCAGCAGCAGACCAGATCCTGTCCCAGCTGCGTGAACGTCTGGAGAGCCTCGAAAACCTTCAGTGCGATCTGCACCAGACAGCCCTGATCAACGGCGTAAGTATCGTTTCTGCTGGCCGTTACGCCGAAGCTTCCGGAAATCGAGTCCGCCTGCAGCTGATGCTTTTCCCGACGGCACCGTTCACAGTTCAGACGAAGGAAGACACCAGGCTGGAAGCAGATCCGAAGACTCCGGCAGAGGAGTCTGCTCGGGGGAGCCTCCTGCAGGTGTCCGACGGGACCGTGCTGCATACCGAATGGAAAAATGGAGCTGCGGTTCAGGTCACCCGCCGTACGATCGCTGACATCCTCGCCGCGGCCGAAAGCGTTGAAGACTATGCCGCCTCAGCGGTGCTGGCCGATCTGGGCGTCGGCGGCATGCGTGCACTGATTGCCCGACTGCAGGACACAATGACCTTTGCTCCGGTGAAGGAACTGACCGTCAACGATCGTCAGATTCTGCAGGTCACCGGGCGCTGGAGCGACCGTGTTCGCAAAGAAATCTTCCAGCTGCCGGAAGATGGCTTTGTCGACTCCCGCCCCTGGGTACCCGAATATGTTCAGGTGTTCGTCGATGCTGAAACAAAACTGCCGCGAAGAATCCAGTTCCTTAAGCACAGCCTGAATCCGAGCCAGAAAATTGCACGACCACTGCTCACTCTCGATCTCCGCAAGATTGAAATCAATGGGCAGATTGACGATCAGCTGTTCTCCTATCGCCCTCCTGAAGGCGCAGCGGAAGAGGATCAGACTGAGGCAGTAATCCGGTCCATCAAGGGTGACCCCCAGCCTGCGGCCAGTCCAGCCGACCCGCAGTAACATCAGCCTGGTCGCCTTCCTGATCTGCGAAACAAGCTGAAGACACTGCCGGCCAGCGTCGGAATCAGTTCCTCTCTCCGCCCCATCGCCATCAGGGCATTGATGCATCACCGGACTCTGGCGGGTGCCGACACCACGCAGCAGTCCCATCAGAATCAGCGCGTAAGGACCTGCGGGAGCAGCAATGAACAGCACTCGCAGGCCCCCTGCAAATCGCTGCACGTGACGGCGCTCGTGCCCGTCGGTTCTGGTCGCAGGTCACGCTACAACCCCGGCAGCTGTTCAACCAGCAGCAGCAGGGCCCCCGCAAAGACACCCGCAATCTGATCGTCCGCCATCACCCCCCAGCCATCAGGCAGGCGTTCAAATCTGCGAATCGGCCATGGCTTGGCGATATCAAACAGACGAAACAGCAGGAATCCGGCCAGCAGTGCCCCCGCAGTTCTCTCTGAAAAACAATACACCAGCGGAAACGCAGTCATCTCATCCCAGACGACACTCCCCGGGTCCTTGCGACCCCGAAGCTCCGCTGCCCGACGACATAATGGCACTCCCGCCAGCATCATGACCGCCCATATCAACAGGCACTCCGTCGCTCCCGCTGACCAGTGGTTAAGGGCCCAGCCCAGTGGAAAACACCAGAGACTGCCGAATGTTCCCGGAGCGACCGGGATTCTTCCCGTACCGAATCCTTCGGCCGGCAGCAGCACCAGCTGATCCCGCCATGACAGCAGGGGTGGATCTGGATCGGACATGAGCATTCCTTGAATGATTCTGGGACCGACACAGCGTTCAGTGATCGCGAAATCTGAGCTGAATTCTGCCTGCATCATAAACCAGTGGAAGCCCCACAGGGGCCACCTCGCAACGGGGCTGATGCTGCAGCTCCGGCACCAGATCCGGCGAAACGTAAAGATGATCCAGCTGCAGAGTATTCGGGATGAACATCCACCGCTGATCACCATACCGCTCCCGCACTGTTTCGATGAGTACCTGATCAGACTCCAGCGTTGCCGGGATTTTGGCTCGTTCCATGTCCCCTGTTGTCAATGTATTGATCAGCGTCTTCTGCTCATCGATGGCATCCCGCAGACGCTGAGTAATGAAGTCTGCATTGCCGACTCCCAGAGCATTCCCTTTGGAAGCCTCCGCCAGCGACAACACGCCGATCACTCGGATTCGCGGTGTCAGCACGTCTTCAAATCCACGGATCCCGCGACGACCAATGACATTTGTATCCATCCCGGTACCGCTCCATGTCTTTCCCATGGAACCAACAATCAGCACATTCAGATCGTCCACAGGAAGTCGAGGAAAGTAGCTCTGGTGGTGAATCAGCAGGTCCGCCTCTCTGCTCAGAATCTGCTCCGGCGGAATCGCATGCAGCTCAGCCGTCTGATCGTAACCATCCTCCAGAATAGCCAGACCACCAAGAATCCGCCCGCTGTCCAGTACGTATTGACCCATTTCCAGCAGCATTTCCTTCATCCCGGCAGCACCGGACGAGTGGAATGTCTGTGCCGAGCGGATCTTGCCCATTCCCACGACCATCATTTTCGTCAGACCACTCTGAATCGGCCCGGCGAAACATGTGTGCAGTTTGACTCGATTGATCACCAGGACCCCGGCAGACTCATGACAGTGTCTTTTGCGATGTAGGAATAGAACATCAGCAGGAGGGGTGTGCCAGGCATCTGGG
>JALQUR010000035.1 GCA_023260695.1 Planctomycetaceae bacterium | reverse complement strand
GTCACCGTCTCCTTCGTAACAGGCAGAGTTCGGCCGGCCGAGTGGGAGATCAGGCATCGGCCCCGCAAAACTACGCCCCGCAAAACCATACTCTGCAAAACCACGCCCTGCGGTGTCGCAGCTTCAGCAACATCTCTGCAGGCAATCAGCAGTTGCTGGTGGTCACAGTTTCGCGGCCAAGCTTGCGGAGCCAGCGGTAGTGCGAGCTGACAGCATCAAACACGGTGCGGTGCGCTGAATATCGCACACCAAATTCCTCACAGGTCTGCTCCAGCAGTCCCGACAGTGCCGGGTAGTTGATATGGCAGATCTGCGGGAACAGATGATGCTCAATCTGATGGTTCAGCCCACCGGTGAACCATGTCACCAGGCGATTATGACGAGCAAAGTTGACCGTCGTTTCGACCTGATGCACCGCCCAGGCATTCTCCATTCGCCCGGAGGCATCGCTGGGCATGGGAAATTCCGCACATTCCACGCAGTGAGCCAGCTGGAACACCACGCTGAGCAGTACACCCTGGAGAAAGGAAGTGAGCAGGAACGTGGGAATCACGACCGTCCATGAGTGCATCGCCAGTGGCAGAGCAAACGCCAGCGACAGAAATGCCAGCTTGCCACCCAGAAAGACCGCCAGATCCCAGCCTCGTGGTCGTGAGAAACGAAACTGACTGTGACTTCCGCGGATGAACAGCAGCGTATCGTCCACGAATTGCCATTTCAGTGTGATGAATCCGTAGAGCAGCCACAGGTAGACATGCTGCAGACGATGAAATCGAAACTGTCGCTGGTGCGGAGACAGCCTTCCCAGTACTCCCAGATCGATATCCCCGTCGTGGCCGGTGATGTTCGTGAAGGAGTGGTGCACGAGGTTGTGAGTTTTCTTCCAGATATACGAACTGCCTCCGAGGAGATCGAGGGTCATTCCCATGAGCGAATTCACCCAGCGCCGCCGCGAGTAGGCAGCGTGGGATCCATCGTGCTGGATATTGAAACCGATGCAGGCCATTGATGCGCCCAGCGAGGCGGCGAGGGGAAGCACCTGCCACCATGATGTGGCCAGGAAAACAAGCAGCACGTAGGATGTCACGAACCACGTCATGATCACCGCGGTCTTGATGTACATCTGCAGACAGTCACGACGCGGGCGGCCCGAACTGGTGAAGTACTCATCGACACGCTGCCGCAGCACATTCAGAAAGACATCACCCGATGCAAACTTGATCTGCACATCCTGACTCTGGCGAGCCGCGTCAGCAGCGGATTCAGCAATCGCCGGAGCATCTTCGACTGATCGCACAGACGCAGCGACCGAATGTTCAGAAACAGCAGCAGCCTGCAGAGGCTGCTCGGCCGGGTATTCCGCACTAAGTTGAGTCATGCAATTCTTTCTTTGCCGACTGTTGAGTTCCGCGGTCAGCACAGTTGCCGATCAGCGAGAACAGACGCGGAATTTCCACGCATCGTCTGTTACGACCTCACCGGAACAGAGTGTCGGCGCCCTGCGATTCGTGATGGCTTTTGCAAGCTCCCCGGCTGCATGACTGTCTGCGGATGCCCGAACAGGGCGAAGCAGACGCTGACAGCGGTGGGAACCACAGAGTGATGAATGAGAATTCCAACGCGATTCCTGTCTGCGTGCAACCTCAACCAGTGCTGCGACCTGGCAGATTCTGTTTGTCTCCAAAACAGGGATCATTGTTTTCCTGTCAGTTGTTCTGACCAGTTCTGCGTTGTACAGACTGTTTGCAGCGCGACAGGCCACAAAACCGCCCTGGCTGTCACGCTGCGGCCAGACCCGGCTGCGTTGTGATTTCCCGGGACTCGGCTATTCTGAGCTGCTCCGTTTTTCTTCAGTTCATGACAATCCTCGATGAGATGCCTCTGATGTCCACTGACATGATCCGCCTGTTCTGCGGTCTCGCGTTCCTGCAGGCTGCACTGTCCCCGACTCTCCTGCAGGCTGATGAACTGAGTTCTCCAGCGGCGAATGGCGACTTTGTGATCGGTCCGGAATACCGGCTGGATCCGGATCTCACCGATCGTGGAAACGCCGTCGGACAGTCATTTGAATTCTCCATGAAACTGGCTGACAGCAGGATTTTCCCGGGGACAGATACAACTCTGGATTCCCGCAAGGAAGTCCGCACCGA
>JALQUR010000646.1 GCA_023260695.1 Planctomycetaceae bacterium | reverse complement strand
ATGGCAAAGGGTACGTTTGAACGAACAAAGCCTCACGTGAACGTAGGCACAATTGGTCACATCGACCATGGCAAGACAACCACAACGGCGGCAATTCTCGCGGTGCAGGCGGCAAAGGGTCTGGCATCTGTAAAGTCTTACTCTGATATCGCCAAGGGTGGTACCGTTCGTGACGCCACGAAGACTGTGACGATCGCTGCGAGTCACGTTGAGTACGAGAGCGAAAATCGTCACTACGCTCACATCGACTGTCCCGGGCACGCCGACTACATCAAGAATATGATCACCGGTGCTGCTCAGATGGACGGTGCGATTCTCGTCGTTTCCGCTGCTGACGGCCCGATGCCTCAGACACGCGAGCACATTCTGCTGGCTCGACAGGTAAACGTTCCTGCTCTGGTTGTGTTCCTGAATAAGTGCGACCTGGTTGACGACGAGGAATTGCTCGAATTGGTCGAAATGGAAGTCCGTGAACTGCTCAGCAAATACGGATTTGATGGCGACGCAATCGAGATCGTCCGTGGTAACGCCAAGGGTGCTCTTGAGAACCCCAGTGATGCGGCAGCGGGCCAGTGTGTTACCAATCTGATGGAAGCCCTTGACCGTAACATTCCTGAGCCGCAGCGTGCAGCTGACAAGGCATTCACGATGGCGGTTGAGGACGTGTTTTCGATCGAAGGTCGCGGTACAGTGGCGACCGGTCGAATTGAGTCAGGTGTTGTGAAGGTTGGTGAGAAGGTCCACATCGTTGGTCTTCGCGACACGCAGGAAACGACTGTAACCGGTGTTGAGATGTTCCAGAAGACCCTGGATCAGGGGATGGCCGGTGACAACGTCGGTCTGCTCCTGCGTGGTGTCAAGAAGGAGGACATTCAGCGCGGTCAGGTTCTGGCAGCTCCGGGAGCCATCAAGCCTCATACGAAATTCGAGGCTGAAGTGGTTGTTCTGAGCAAGGAAGAGGGTGGTCGCCATACTCCGTTCTTTAACGGATATCGCCCACAGTTCTACTTCCGTACGACAGACGTTACCGGGTCAACCACGCTGCTCGGCGGTGCCGACATGTGTATGCCAGGCGACAATGCTACGATTCAGGTTGAGCTGGGCAAGCCGATCGCGATGGAAGAGCAGTCACGCTTTGCTATCCGCGAAGGTGGTCGAACTGTTGGTTCCGGCGTTGTTACCAAAATTCTTGAGTGATCCACGTCGGTGATGCGAATTGCTGCCTGTCGGGTGTGTCTGACAGGCAGCTTTGTTTTGTGCGAGGTGCAGCGATGCGAGAGTATGTCTGGCTTGAGTGTACGGAAACGGGTGCTCGCAATTACCGCGTGATCAAAGAGACCCGCGGTACAGAGCGACTGGAGCTCATGAAGTATTGTCCGAAGCTGCGTCGGCATACTCTGCACAAGGAATCTCGCAAGAAATGACCGCGGGAGACCGTGTGGTCTACGGGAGTGGCTCAATTGGCAGAGCACCGGATTCCAAATCCGGCGGTTGGGGGTTCGAGTCCCTCCTCCCGTGCTTGATTGGTTCTGGTTCCACGAAGTTGAGCGGCAGGTTTGAGCGGCAGTGTTGAGCGGCAGTGTTGAGCAGCAGTGTCAGGTGTAGCTGGCCGGTTTTGACATCAGTTGGCTGGTTGGACTGTGGCGTGCTCCTGTGAGCTGTTGGGCTTGCATTCGGGGTGTATCCACAAGAAGTGTGTTTTGGGGGGAATCCTGATCAATGTCCGGCAAAGGTGGCTCAAAGTCGTTGGTGCCTGAGTTGTTTCGATTTGGGCTGTACAAGCCGAATCAGGGCAGGATGGTTCGTCAGTTCACATTTTTTGGCGTGGCTGTTCTGGCAGCATTCGGGTGCATCACTTTGGCTCGAGAGCAGCTCATGACTTCCGGGAGGGCGATTCAGGTTGGCCTGCCGCTGGTATTGTGGGGTGTGGTGGCCTGGGCCGGATTTCGATCTGTCAACTACGCTCGGTTTGCAGATTTTCTGATCTCAGTTGAGGCAGAACTGTTGCGGGTGACATGGCCGGCTCGGCAGGAAGTAGTGCAGGCAACGGTTGTGGTTGTGGTCACAATGTTGCTGTTTGGGTTATACCTGTTTGCGGTTGATGCGGTCTGGGTGTTCCTGTTTCGGCTGATTGGTTTCAATGAGATGTAGGGCGCCGGTGGTCGTGTGATTTCAGGCGTTTGGTTTCCTTCGGATTTCCGTGGGTGCCGGGGTTCCGCAAGGGGGGGGCTAAGATGCAGGATGGTGCCACAGAGGGGAAGTCCCCGGGGATGGAGTGGTATGTCTTGAAGGTGCAGACAAACCGCGAGCGGACCATCCGTGAGTCATTGTTGAAGAAGATGAAGCTCGAGCAGCTCGAAGACTATTTCGGACAGATTGTGATTCCCTCCGAGCAGGTCGTCGATTCTCGTACGAAATCCGGGACGGTCGAGCGGAAGTTGTTCCCCGGTTACATCATGATTGAGATGGTTCTGAACGATGAGACCTGGTATCTCGTACGGGACACGAGTGGCGTTGGTGATTTTGCAGGGGCTGCAGGCAAGCCGCTTCCAATGGAGCCGCACGAAGTAGATCGCATGCTTGGGCGCGGTTCGGAGGAGGCAAAGTCGGCTCCTAGGGTCCGCGTTGGTGTTGCTGTCGGTGAAGTCGTGAAAGTGAAAGAGGGAATGTTCGAGAACTTCGAGGGGAGTGTCGAGTCGATCGACGAACAGAGTGGTAAGGTTACCGTGCTGATCGAGATCTTTGGTCGCACAACCCCGGTAGAGCTTGATCATTGGCAGGTGGAACAGATCTGAGGCAGGGGTCGTGGCTCTGCGGCTGACTGGTGTTTCCGGTGTGCTGCAGTGCGACAGGTGGGACGATCGGCACATCCTGGGTCATTAAATTTGCAACATGATGTCTCTTCACTTCGGTGAAGAAGCAGGGTTTTGTGGGACGGTAAGTCATGGGTAAGCAGCGACAGATTACAGCCCAGATCAAAGTGCAGGTAACCGGGGGACAGGCTACACCTGCTCCGCCTGTGGGTACGGCTCTTGGTCCGCATGGGGTGAACATTGGTCAGTTCGTGTCTCAGTTCAATGAGAAGACACGTGATCTGATGGGTGTCACGGTGCCGGTTGTGATCACGGTCTACAACGATCGTTCATTTGAGTTCGTCTGCAAGAGTCCGCCGGCCGCCGTGCTGCTCAAGCAGGCAGCGGGCATAGCGAAGGGTTCCGGAAGTCCACTCGCAAAGAAGGTCGGCACTGTCAGTCGCAGTCAGCTCGAGCAGATTGCTCAGAGGAAGTATGAGGATCTGAACGCTTCGAGCGTGGATCAGGCGATTAAGATGATCGCCGGGACTGCTCGCAGTATGGGTATCGAAGTCGTCGGCTGATGTTTCGAATGTGTTGTTTTGGTCCATCTCCTGAAGAATTCGGGTGCTGAGATATGTCTGGTCAGTCAAAGCGAATGAAGAGTCTGCAGCGGAAGTCTGCGGAGCTGGGAACTCTGGGGCTTGCGGAAGCCGTACAGGCGCTCAAGTCTCTGGAGGATTCTCTGCCGAAGGGAATCAAGCGGTGTGGTTTTGACCAGACCGTAGAGATTGCGTTGCGGCTCGGAGTCGATCCTCGTCAGGCCGATCAGATCGTCCGCGGTTCGATCGTGCTGCCGCACGGCATCGGAAAGGCTCAGCGAGTCCTTGTGTTTGCTCAGGGTGACAACGTAGCTGTTGCTCAGGGAGCCGGTGCGGATCACGTCGGCGGGAAAGAGCTGGCTGATCGCATCAAGGACGGTTGGCTTGATTTTGATGTCTGCATTGCGACACCGGATATGATGGGTGTTGTGGGTCCGCTCGGACGTGTACTCGGTCCTCGAGGGATGATGCCCAGTCCTCGCGCCGGTACAGTGACTCAGGATGTCGCCACCGCGGTGAAGGAATACAAGGCAGGTAAGGTCGAGTTTCGAGTCGACAATGGCTCAAACTTACATTGCATCGTTGGAAAGCTGTCGTTCGACGTTCAGTTGCTGTCTGAGAACATCGAATCTCTGCTGGCTTACATTCGCAGCCTGAAACCAAACGCTTCAAAGGGTGTTTACCTGCGAGGAATGGTATTGTCGGCGACGATGATGCCTTCAATTTCAGTAGCAATCTGATCGGCGTGATTCACCGCCGTCGGGAAGTGATACATCGTTTCAAGTTTGATTGGGTGAGCCATGAGTCGTCAGATCAAGGAACTGGAAATCGCAGCGATCGGTGATCGCATCGGCGATACGAAGGACTTCATCGTCATTGACGTGTCAAAGGTGGATGCAATCAGTGCCAACAGATTTCGGATTGGTCTGCGTGCTGCCAATGTTTCAGCACTCACCGTCCGCAATTCGTTTGCCCTGAAGGCGCTCAGCGAACGCGGTGTCGAGGGTCTTGACCAGCTTCTGGCTGGCCCCAGCACTCTCGTATGGGGGTCTGAAGACGTCGTCGCTCTGGCTCGTTGCGTCGCGAAATGGGCCGGTGACCTGCCGGCACTGGCGATCAAGGGTGCGACCGTCGAAGGTCAGACTCTTGATGCTGGTGGCGTTGAGTCTCTCAGCAAGAGCAAGGGGCGGCTTGAGACGATTGGCGAGCTTGCGGGGCTCATGCTGGCTCCAGGATCGCAACTGGCAGGGTGTCTGCAGGGTCCCGGCGGTCGGTTGGCCGGCGCTTTGAAAACATTGTCGGAGAAGGAGTCTGGCGAGTAATCGAGTTTCGTTTGGACTCCCTCGGCAGAATTGGTTTTGGATGAGTGCTTTACGAGAAGCTTGTTACTCTGAAGCTTGTCACTGAATAGAGAAAGGTTTGGTCATGTCTGCGGAAGCAGCCACTGAGTTTGATGATGCAACAAAGGAACTG
>JALQUR010000703.1 GCA_023260695.1 Planctomycetaceae bacterium | reverse complement strand
GAATCACTGGCGCGACTGTGCAGTGATTACACGTCGCTGCAGGATCGTCACGCCGGCGGTACAGCTCCGGAACTCGATCGCTACTGCATTGTGCCAGGCGTGCGGCTGTCACTGCACGATGTGAACCCGGCGGCGGAAAGTGCAGCAGGCACGCTGTGGTACCTGGACCAGGTGACAGCAGCGATCCGTGCCGGCGAGATGGATGAAGCGATGAAATTTCTGGGGGTGCTCTGCCACTGGAACGAAGATCCGGGGTGTCCGAGTGCTCACAGCAGTCCGGTCAGCGAAGCGGAATTGCGACGATTACTGCCACCGCCTGAGGATCGCGAAAACCTGAATTATCTGTTCGGGGCCGGCGGCATCATGGACGTGGGGCAGTATGAGATCGCCGACGTTGATTATCAGCCGCGTCTGCTGGGAAGGACGCGTGAGGAGGCGGCTTTGCGGATCTGTCAGCACCAGCGGATTCTGCAGCGAAACGCAGCGGCTCATATCGTCCCGATTGTGCAGAGCATGATCTACGGGGATGGTGCGAAGGCCGAGCTGCACCGAGCGGAAGCAGCTCTGGTGAATGCTCGACATACCGCAGATGTGATCTACACGGCCATCTGCCTGGCGGCGGATCGGCTGGACGCTGGCGGCGGGGATGAGCAGCCGCAACTGCTCAGTGAGTGGCTTCCGGAGTTTACGGGGGGAATGATTCCGCATCCGTATTACGTGAATCCGTTCATGAAGAATCAGGCGATGGACGCTGCTCGCAGGCTGCATCCGCTGGCATTTGCGGGGAAGGATGACGTGCAGATCAGAAACGGATACGGCATGGGCACACCATTCTCGCTCAATTTCGTGCTGGCACCGGGAAGCGTATTTGATCGCTTCAGCTGCGAGGTGGGTCTGCATCCGACGGCAGGGAATGAAGCTGGAGTTGTGTTTGTGGTGCTGGCCAACGAGCAGGAGCTGGTACGGACCGATGCGATGACGCTTGCTTCGGGATCTGCCAGGATTGACGTGCAGCTGCCACAGAGTGAGGTGTTGCGGCTGTCGCTGCGAACCGAGGCGGTTGAGGGATCAGCAGCGGTGCAGAATCTGACGGTGTGGGGCAATCCGTTGCTGCACCTGCGAGAGTGACGTTGAGCGACCGTCAGACTCCGGCATCGGTGGACGGATGAAAACCGGTCGCTGAACTGTCAGAATTCGGACTGATGTGAATGCGGCGGAAAGCGGCGACCAGATCTGGTGAATGAAGCAGCAAGCAGATTCAGAGCGGGCAGACGTACAGATGACACTGAGCGGAATTGATATCGGCATCATCCTGGGTTTCTTCGTGGTGTCGACGCTGATCGGCGTGATTGCGTCGCGGCGGGCCGGGAAGAGTTTTGCTGAGTACTTTCTGGCCGGCGGCCAGATGAGCTGGTGGATGATGGGGTTATCGATGGTGGCGACCACGTTCGCCGCCGATACGCCCAATCTGGTCACAGGCATCGTGCGGCAGAATGGCGTCAGTGGCAACTGGGTGTTCAGTGACGGGGTTAAGATACCCGTGCGCCCCGATATGGGCTTCCTGAAAGCCGGCAGACGGCTTGAAATCGACCAAGCGCTATTCCTTCAAGCTCTACGACATTGCCGCCAATGCAGACGCCAAGTTGGAGACCGAACTCACCTTAATCCGGGGCTCGGCTGCAAATGGCGACCAAACGGGCAGCGGCTATACCTGGTCGGTGCAGCACACGCAAAACGGGGTGCTGGGCGGCTTCAACAAGCTGGCCTTGGTGTTGGGCAAAGACACGGGCGCGGGTTACTTGTGGACGCCGGTGTATTCGGGCAATGGCACTGGCGACGCGGGCAACAAGTCTTGGCGTGTGCATGAGCAGTTCTACTTTGACCTCAAGGGCACGAAGTGGAGCGGCATGGTGGCGGCGTCGGCCGGCAAGATTGATGCAAGTTGGGGGAACCCAAGCTTCTGGAACGTGGTCGCACGTCCGCAGTACAACTTCACCGACAACTTCA
>JALQUR010000687.1 GCA_023260695.1 Planctomycetaceae bacterium | reverse complement strand
CGGTGTGTTCTCCGACGCGTTACGGACTGCTTACCGGCCGTTATGCGTGGCGGACGCGGTTGCAGGAGTGGGTGGTGGCTGCTTATGAGCCGCCATTGATTGCCCCCGATCGGCTTACTTTACCGGGGTATCTGCGGAGCGTGGGGTATCACACGAGCGCCGTGGGAAAATGGCATCTGGGCTGGGACTGGCCCGGTCCGCAATCTCCGCAGATGGTGGAGGCCAGGAACGGGCAGAAGAGTCTGGAATGGGATTTCAGTCGACCGGTGCGTGGCGGTCCGACGGACCGGGGCTTTGACGATTTCTTCGGCGTGGATCTGCCGAACTTGCCGCCGTTCACTTTCATACGCGATCAGCGTGTTACGCCGCTGCCGACGGAGAAGTATGTGAATGATCTGAGCGGGCTGGACTTCATGCCGCGGGGGTTTGAGGGGTGTCCGGTGGCTCCGGGCTGGAAGATGGATCAGATCCTGCCCGAGATTACTCGCGCGGCCGTCAGTCGTGTGCATGAACTGGCAAGGCAGGACAAGCCGTTCTTCCTGTACTTTGCGCAGACGTCACCGCATGAGCCGGTTTCGCCATCGGAGGCCTTCCGGGGCAAGAGCGGGATTGCTCCGATTGCCGACTTTGTGATGGAGACGGACTGCTCGGCAGGGCAGGTGCTGCAGGCGATTGAGGATGCGGGAATCGCGAACAACACGATTGTGATTTTCACTGCGGATAATGGGCATTCCCACTACACAGGGTGGCAGAAGCTGATTGCGGCGGGGCACCAGCCTTCGGGGGAATTCCGTGGCCACAAGGGGGACATCTGGGAGGGCGGGCATCGCGTTCCGCTTATTGTCCGCTGGCCGGGGCATGTGGCTGCTGGGAGTCGTTCCAGGCAGCTGGTTTCGCTCACCGACGTTTTTGCCACGTGCGTGGAAGTCACCGGTGGAGAACTGACGACCTCGGGCGCCGAGGACAGCATCAGTTTTTTGCCCGCGGCGATTGGGGGTAGCAATCTTCCACAGCGTCTGCCGCTGGTCAGTCATTCCAATCACGGTGAGTTCGCCTGTCGTGAAGGGGACTGGAAGATTGTGTTTCGTAATCAGGGCGTGCTGGAACGGAGCCGTGGCAAGTCACGAATTGTGGAGTTGTATGATCTGGGGGCAGATGCGGGAGAGACGACGGACCTGGCAGCGTCGCATCCGGAGAAGGTGCAGCAGATGTCGAAGCGGTTAGCGGCACTGATTGCATCCGGCGCGACTCGCCCGGGCCTGAGTGCTCGCAATGACGGCATTGTTCGGCACGATGTGACACAGCTGCGTCGCTGGATCGAGGCGGCTCCGGAGTGACCGCGAGATGCATCGCAGCAACATGTATTCACTGGGGGGATGTGACGCGGATGTGCTGGCTTGATCGTTGCCGGCAGCAATCGTCGTGGAGCGGCCTGTCATCAGACCAGCAGTGACCGTAGAATTACAGAGCTGGCGAGAATGACAGTGCTGGTGGCGGTGATGGTTGTTGGCAGGGCTGAATGTCTGATCGGGATCGATGTGTGGTGTCGGGGATGAATCGATTTTGCTTTCTGCTGTTGATGTTGTTGTTCGCTGCGGAAGGCGTTTGCGCTGACGGTGCGGATGAAGCGAAGCTGGAGTTTTTCGAGACACGAATTCGTCCGGTGCTGGTGCAGCAGTGTTACGAGTGTCATTCAGCAGCTGCTGGAGAGGCGAAGGGCGGGCTGCGGCTTGACTCTCGCACAGGCTGGATGACGGGTGGCGATTCCGGTCCGGCGATTGTACCGGGTGCACCCCTGGAAAGCCTGGTTTTTCAGGCGATCAGTGCCAGCGGAGAAATCTCCGAGATGCCTCCGAAGTCTCGCCTTGCTGCCACGATCGTTTCCGATTTTCGGCAGTGGATTGCGGATGGTGCGATTGATCCGCGGGAAGGTGTGCCGGCTGCGGCAACCGGCAGAGTCATCGATATGGAGGCGGGGCGTCAGTTCTGGGCCTTTCAACCCCGCCGCAGGGGTGTGGCCACGGATTCGATTGACGGATTTGTACAGCCGACGGTCGCGCGAGCCGGTGCGGACCAGTTGCTGCGGCGGTTATTTCTGGATCTGGTGGGGATGCCGCCGACAGCGGAGGAGCGTACGGCTTTCCTGCGTGCATGGAAGGAGCAATCGCCCGAGGGGGCGATCGAGAATCTGGCAACTGAACTGCTCAGCCGGACCCAGTTCGGTGAAAAGTGGGCGCGGCACTGGCTGGATGTGGTGCGGTATGCTGATTCCAACGGCGGTGATTTCAACCTGACGTTCAACGAGGCCTGGCGTTATCGGAATTACGTGATTGATGCCTTCAACGACGACCTGCCTTACGACCGGTTTCTGCAGGAGCAGATTGCTGGTGATCTGTTGCCGTGGGAGGACGAGCAGCAGCGGAATCGGCAGCTGATCGCCACGGGGTTTCTGATGGTTGGCGCGAAGATGCTCACCGAACGCGACAAGGCGAAGATGCATCTGGATATTGCGGACGAGCAGCTGGATACGATTGGCCGCGCGGTGATGGGCCTGACGCTGGGGTGTGCCCGCTGCCACGACCATAAGTTCGACCCGATTCCAACGGCGGACTACTACGCGCTGGCGGGCATTCTGCACAGTACTCGGACTGCCGATCGGGTGCTGATGGACAACGTGAATGTGACGGGCTGGACGAACACGGATCTGTTGCTGGATCGGCAGGCGGAAGCGAAGCTGGCGGCACGTGAGACGCGGATCACACAGCTCCGCAGTCTGCTCATGGAAAAGCAGAAGGCTGCGGAGGCGGCGGAGCGGTCGGCAGGGATTGTGGTGGATGACGAGCAGGCCGAGCTGTCGGGGCCATGGCGAAAATCGACGCTGCGGTCCAACAGGATTGGAGCTCATTATCTGGCCAGTGATCCCGGGCAGGGTCCGTATCAGATTGTCTGGAAGAGTGAGCTTCCGGCGGCGGGTCGGTATCAGCTGCGAGTCACTTTTGGTGGCGGCAACGGGCTGGCAAAGACAGCGGAATATGTGGTGCGTCACAGTGATGGCGTAACGAAGGTGATAGTGGATCAGACGCAGCAGCCGGCCATTCGTGGACTCTGGCATGTGCTTGGCGAATTCGACTTTGTGGACAGCGTGGAAGTCACGTTGAGCGATCGTGATGCGGGTGGGCATGTGATTGCCGATGCGATCCAGATCATTCCTGTCGGCGTGGTGCTGGCGGGGCAGGAGCAGTCGGATGTGGCATTGCTGGGGGAAATTTCCGCACTGCAGAAGGAGCTCACGCAGCTGGAGGAGGAAGTGCCCGGGGCGGAGCAGGCGATGGCGGCGATGGACAATCAGAATGAGCGGATGGGAGATCTGAGGATTCGTATCCGGGGTGAGCCGGAGAATGTGGGAGAGTCTGTGGGCCGTGGCTTTCTGCAGGTGGCACGCTATGCGGGGCAGGCGGACGCTCACTTTTCCGATGCTGAATCGGGGCGGCGGCAGCTGGCAGCGTGGCTGACGCATGCGAATCATCCGTTGACGGCACGAGTGATGGTGAATCGCGTCTGGCAGCAGCTGTTCGGCCAGGGAATTGTGGAGAGCAGTGACAACTTCGGGACTCGAGGAACATTGCCGACGCACCCGGAGCTGCTGGATTATCTGGCCGAGCGGTTTGTATCGGAGGGCTGGTCGATCAAGTCGCTGATACGAGAGATTGTACTGTCGCGGACGTATCAGCAGGAGGTTGTGGCGGCGGCGGAGGATGATCCGAAGAATCTGAAGCTGCGGGGACAGAATCGGCGTCCGTTACCGGCGGAGACCATTCGCGATTCGATGCTGAGAATTGCGGGTGAGCTGGATGAAGGGCGGCGTGAGTCGGTGGTGGCACAGCTGGGGATGTATGCGATTGCGACATCCGGTTCGCGGCATGCATCGCTGGCTCAGACGGGCGAACTGCGGCAGCGGAGTATTTATCTGCCGATTGTGCGTGGGGCGGTACCGCCAGCGC
>JALQUR010000612.1 GCA_023260695.1 Planctomycetaceae bacterium | reverse complement strand
TTGTCCTGCAGCGGTGGAAGTGACGCCGGAGCTCTGGAGAGTGAAGCGAAGATGTCAGCGGGGGGCTTTCTGCTGGACATCAGGACTTCGGACAGCACTCGAGCGGTCACTGTCTGCGGATTCCAGCTGGCAGAGAAGCTGCAGCCCGGGAAGTGGAGACGACTGGAGCTGCGTCGAATGGAGCAGGAAATCGTTTGTGTGCTGGATGGCGAAGAGGTGGCTCGGCGTGAGCTGACAGGCCCCGCTTCGCTGACATTGAATGCCGTGGGGGCAGTGGATTTCGCCAACCTGTTTGCTCGGGAAAAGTGAACTGCCAGATCCCCGCAGCGGGGCACAACGTGTGGAGCTCGGTCAATGCATGGGAGTACTGCCGTAGAGGCAGCAGGGTGATTTCACTCCGCTGCACCTCAGTGGTTTCGTCGCCGCGGCAGCGTCAGCTATGTCGGCAGGCACGGACTGACAGCGGAACCGCTGCAGCAGCGCAGGCGGGTGCGTAGCCGCAAAGAATGAGTGCAAGTGTGGCATAGACGGTCTGCTGGAACGCGGCGACAATGACCGGGATCAGGATCATCCACAGTGCAAGCAGTGTCAGTTGCCGCGGCAGCAGCAACTGGTGGCGGTGCAGTTGCCGGAGCAGTGACCACTGCCACAGCAGGGGGCTGATCATTGTGCTGCAAGTTGCCGCGCGTACGCCTGACTGAAAGGCTTCCGGCAGGTGATTGTTTGCGAACACAAGTGCAATGCTCCAGCACAGTGCCAGGACCCCAAAGCTGGATTGCAGTGGCGACTGCACGAATTGTGCTGAGACGGTGAACCACGCTGCAGACCCGGCGATGAGAGTCCATGAGCCCGCGAGCGTGGCCACGGGGAGCAATGGAAGCCAGAGCAGGTTGTCGCGGCACGCTGCTCGCAGTTCGTGCAGCCAGTGTTGTTGCTGCGGAGATGCCAGACCCGTCGTAGTTGCGGTTGCCAGGCTGCCGAGAATGCAGCACGCGACCAGGTACAGCATCAGGTTCAGTCGCAGGGTTGCTTTGATGGCAGTGAATTGCAGCAGCCCGGCGAGCCGGCGGTCTGAGAGCGGTATGGTGGCCCAGAAAGGACGAAACAGACCATTCTGTCGACAGCAGAGATTACCCAGCCACATCCCTGTGATCATGCTTCCGGGCAGCAGTCCACCGAGCATGAGTGCGATCAGTGGCTGCATTACGACTCGATCGTCACGGTGTTGTGAGCTGGACATGCTGAACAGCAAAAAGGTCATCAGCAGCGTCCCGCACACCGTGGCCGCCGCAATTGCGGGGGGCATCCCTGACCAGAGTGCCGTGTGGCCCGATGCTGTCTGAGGATGTGCAGGATCGGCGTTCGGATGTTCCGGATGCAGGCGGTCAAGAGCGAGTTCACGCAGCGTTTCCCAGGACTGCGTCAGGCCACGATCGCCATGTCTTAAGTGTTGCCAGCCGCTGGTCTGCCCCAACCAGCTCAGCAGCAGTCCTCCGCTGAGCCAGCCGAGCGTCATTGGAGACAACGAAACGACATTCGGATCATCCGGCAGCAAAGCAGCTGCCAGGCAGAACCAGATGGCGGCAGCCACGAATGCGAGCAGTGCCCGCATGAGACCAGACCCACGGATACAGACTGCTGTGCCCTCAATCACCAGGACGGAGGTGGCCGCGGCAGTAATGGTCAGGAGTGCGTTCCAGCGGGGACAGAAGATTGCCTCAATCTGCAGGTGCACCAGGGAGCAGAACAGGAACGTCAGCAGTGCTGATGCAGACCATGTGATCCCGGCCAGACGCTTATCGGACAGCGGCAGCGGAGTTAATCGCAGACGCATGGATAGTTCGTAGACAGGAGGTAGGGCTACGGCGGCAGCAGAGACGCAGAGCAGTGCGAGGTAGCCGTAAAAGAAACGGGCGGGGAACGGAAGGGACTCTGGTATTTCTCCGATCTGCACTTCAATCAGCCAGAGCAGTCCTGAGGGCATGCCGACGAAGAGCAGATTCATCAGCAGGATCATCGGAAGCGCGCGGCGGAGCGATGCTCGGAAGAAAGCAACCTCCGGCAGTGTCCGGCGGCGTCTGGACTGAGACGTGATCACGGAAGGGTCTGTCCTGCATGGGGGTTGTGTGCATTTCGCGTCTGCTGCAGGAGGGCCAGGCAGAGTTCGGACGGAGCAACGGGCTGCGTCTGAAAGTCGGTCAGGCCACAGCTGCGAACTTCAGACTGAACCTGATCACAAGTCAGTGCGCAGATAAGTGTTGTACAGCCAGGCTCTGTCGTCCGGGAGATAGTCGCAGGTGTGAGAGCAGCGAGTGCGGCTGCGGATGCTGCCAGCAGCGTCAGGCGGGTGTAATTGTGCTGGATCTCTGTGGGCGTCGAGTGCAGGACGACACGTCCATGATGCAGCATGACGATGGAATCACAGACCTGATCAATCTCTTCCAGCAGGTGTGTGGAAAACAGTACTGACCGGCCTTCAGCGGCGGTTGTACGCAGAATTGTTGCGAGGATATCACTGCGAACAAGCGGATCGAGTCCGGAGGATGGTTCATCCAGAATCAGCAGATCCGGGCGAAACGATACCGCGAGCACGAGACCGGTTCTGGCGAGCTGGCCGCGGGAGAGATGGCGGATTCTGGACTGCAGTGGCAGCTCGAAGGCATCGCACAACTCACGCTGCAGAGCGTAGTCCCAGTTTGAATGGAATGCGGCCCGGTAATTGAGCAGTTGGCTGATGGTCATCCAGTCCGGAAGATCTCGGTCCTCTGACAGATATCCAGTCCGAGCAAAGACATGCTCTGGCGATTCAGCGGGATCATGGTCCAGGATTCGCACGGATCCGCGTTCCGGTCGCAGTAGCCCCAGCAGATGTCTGATGAGAGTCGTTTTCCCAGCGCCGTTTTCACCGGCCAGACCGAGGATTTGTCCTGAATTCAGCTGCAGTGAAATGTTGTCAAGCGCGATCACCCCGCGAAAGGTACGAGACAATCCGGAGACGCTGATCAGCGGGTTTCGGGCAGGATGCACGGAAGGCGGAGACATGGTCGGTCCCTCAGCAGACGCTCAGAAAGCTGTCGCAGGCGGTGTATCGAATCTTAATCAGCTGGAATTCGAGCATTGTGAGCAGCGTCGACCCGGCACAGTTGTGCTCGATCAGACGGACGCAGGTCAAAAACCCCGCTTTTTTGTGAATTCTGACACGGGAACGGATACGACCGCATCGCCAGCAGACGTATATTTATTGAAAATCGTATTTTGGGGATGGCAGTTGTGGGTTAAGATCATCGGCTTGGTCCGATGTGATTCGGTTCTGCTTGAATTCTGCATGATGTGATGCCGAAGCGGGGGCAGCGGAAGATTCAGCAGAAGGCAGGTTCTGCGAGTCGACTGGGGTGCGTCGAGGCAGCGGCAGGCCAGTGGCGGGATGAACCTGCAGCGGCGAAGGTTTGAAATAGTTTTTGAGTGCACGCGGTTCATAAGAACATGTACTTGTTGCAACGATTTCTGAAGTTCCTCTCGAAGTGGATTCGCTCACGGGCGATGCGTGCTGAGGGAGTGTATTACTATATTTTAAGCGAATTCCAGCGTGCGTCCCGTTCGCTGCAGTCCGTGCGAGAAACAGGGGCCTCATTTGGCGGCCTTGGTGGTCGCGCGGCGGTCAGTCTGCTGAATCTGCTCAATCCAGTCTTCTTTCTGTCCACAATCTGGGCGTTATTCTTCCGTTGGGGGATCAGTCGTAGTCCAAAAGTGCTCCTGGGATCGCTGCCGGCATTCGCTCTCATCCTTGCAGGATTTTATCTGGTGGGGTGGCGTGCACCGCGACTTGCTCCCAGTTCAGAGTTACTTGGCGCACAAATCACATCTGCTGTTGCTGGCGGGAATCTGGAGAAAGCAGAGTTCTACACACGGCTGTGGAGCCAGCGGAATCCTGAGAATGCCGGACAGTCTGTGCGTACCCTGGCTCAGGCGTTGACGCAGATTGGAGAGATTGAGCAGGCAATCGAGCGGCTTGAGCTTTCCGTCAGGCAGCATCCGGAGGATTATCTGTCCCTGGAGACTCTCAGCAATCTGTTGTTTCAGAATTACCTGCGTGATCCGGCTTCGAATCGACAAGTGCTGAACCGATTGACTGAGATGCTGACGATGGTGACCAGCGAGTTGCCCGGCGTTGCTCGATCGAAGCTGAATCTGGCAAAAGTGCTCGCATTGAGACTGCGATTTGCAGAGGCTCATCGACTGACTGTGGAGCTTTCTCAGTTCAAGGCGCTCACTACGCAGATGGAGAAGGAGGAGCGTCTGTTCTGGGCAGACGTCTGGCTTACTCGTGCACTTTGCGTCGCCGCTGACGTGCAGCAAAAGAGTTCGGAGCAGATCACCGAGCGGCGGCAGTCAGCAGTCCGTGCGTGGGAAGCATACACGACGGTGAATACCGCCATGTTTGAACCGTGGTGTATCTCTGCTGTGAATGCGGCAATTCTGGCGGAGAGAGAGCGAGAAGGTGTCAAATTCGTCGGTGGATTTCTGAATGAACTGATGCAGTCAGGGCAAATAGAGGAGCAGAACCCGCAAGCGGTCAGGCTGCTGAATCAGCTGCGTAGTCTGATGGCTGAAATGTATATCGCCGAGTCGCGACGATTGCGTACAAGTGGGGACGAGCGAGATCTGTTAGGGGCTCTTGACTCATTGCGACGCGCAATCGAATTGAATCCGATGCATAATCCGGTCGTGGAAGAGTTATCGATGTTGTGCCTTGAGCGGGACCTGGATTCAGAGTCGCTTGAGTCGACGATGCAGTTTGCACTGGACAATGGGATTGCGCCTGGTGTGGTCCACTTTCTGCGTGGAACAAAAGCGGCTACTGCAGATCCTGCGGACCCGGCGCTGGCGCGTCGGGAATTCGAGCTGGCGATGTCGCAGCAGATTTCGGCAGTCGGACTGCTCAATAATCTGGCTAACCTGATCGCAGATGATCCTGATGCAGACGCTGAACAGATTCAACGGGCATTCAGCCTGTTGCAGAGTGCGTTGGATTTGTATCCGGACCTGCCTTCATTTCTGGATACGCGTGGGAAGCTGAAGTTGCGTCAGGGCAATGCACTTGAGGCGATTGCGGACTTCGAATTTGCACTTCGAGACGTGCGAATTCAGGCTGAGGTTCACGAAAATATCGCCAGAGCATACGAGTTGTTGAGTGACCGAGCGAAGGTCGACTATCACCGAGAGCTTTCTCAGAAGATCCGTGCGGATGCCGAGAAATCGAAATGATTGAAGCATCGCTTACAGATCGTGCAGCAGGTTGATTACCGGCATGACCGCAGAAGTCTGAGTGGGCAGGCTGCATCAGAAGATATCTGCTCTCCCGAGAGTTAAGATTGCGTGTAGTTACTTTGCCAGCAGGAGTTGGCCAGTGGCTGGTTTCCGATTTCACGCATCTGACCCCGGTTTTTGAAGAGCCTCATTTTCACCTGTTTTGTCAGCTGCTGTACAGGGCCTGTGGCGTGTCGCTGCCAAACACGCGGAAGTGGCTTTTTCTGGTTCAGGGATTTGTGTGACTGATCGGCTGGCGTCGGCATTGGAGCCATGTCCCGTGCGGGAAGCAGATTTGTTTCGTGGTATGGCTGCTTGCGGACAGGATCGTCCTGAAAAGTGGCTGACGTTGCCTCACAGTGGAGTGTGCAGACGTTTAACCGCAGTAAGGCTACTCCGCATGCTGTGCTGAGCGACCATCCGAGTCCTGGCAGAGACTCGAAATGATTTCCGGCTGAAGAATCCGGCTGAAGAATCCCGCTGCAATACTTACGTGAACGCAAGCCTGACTCTCGCAGCTGCGAAGGCACGTTACGGGCTCAGGCTGTGCCGTGGCGTTCGTGGCTCGAACGAAGCAGATTGCCGCGGGGAGTATTTTTCCAACTCACGACTCTGAAACCATCAAAGTGCTGGTTTTGTGTGTGCTCGGAAGAGGAGCTGTGTGTTGAGGTGACGCGTTCCGCATCACCTGGGGGCTTAGTGCAGGGATCATCCTGCTCGTCGGTGGTAATGCGGAGCGGTTCGCTGCCGAATTGTGGCCGTAAGACGGTTGTGCGGCGGGAGAAATTGATCAGAACTCGGTGAGTGCAATTGAAGAAGTTCAGCTGCACCTTGTATTTGAAGATGCAGTTGCTGTTGCTGCCTTTGAGACGTGTTCAGAGCGGGATGATCCTCGAACGTGTGTTACTTTCATATCTGTATCGCTATGGTTTAAGCTGATCAGAGCACGTTGGAAATGGGTGAGGTAGTATGAGGGTGGGCCAGCCCGGCTTCGGGCCGGCAGGTGATCGACCGGAACCGCGGTAAGGGACGCCAGAGATTGCTTTCGACGTACCTGCTCCGGGTCTTACGGGGTCTTGTACTAACGGTTGATTCTGTCTTCATGGAACAGAGGGAGTGAGGTACTGATGCCGACGCGGGAGCTTTGTCTTTCCGGACTCCTTGACATTCAGGTGAATGGGGCTGTTGGGGACTGGTTTTCATCTCAACATATTACTGCCGAGAGTATTGAGCGAATCCTTCAGTACTATTGTTCTTGTGGAGTCACGAAGTGTCTTCCGACGCTGATTACGGCAGATGATGATGTTTTCGTGCATGGTCTGCGGACTCTGCGAACCGCAATTGAGAGCGATTTTCCGCTGAGTGCGCGGATGATTTGCGGTGTGCATCTTGAGGGACCTTGGATCTCGGATGCTGACGGTCCCCGCGGCGCACATCCACGAAGCTCGGTGCGTTCCGCAAGCATCAGCGATTTTGATCGCTGGCAGGAACTCTCGGGGAATCGAATTCGACTCGTAACACTGGCTCCGGAGTGCCCCGGTGCTCTGGCAGTGATTTCCCAGCTTGTCGAACGAAACGTTGTCGTAGCCATTGGCCATACTGGCGCTGGTGGTGATCTTATTCGCGAGGCTGTCGATCGAGGGGCAACCCTTTCGACTCACCTTGGCAACGGGTGTTCCGCGTCAATCGACCGGCACAGCAATGTGTTCTGGCCACAACTGGCGGACCGCAGACTTGCGACCAGTGTAATCGCTGATGGAGCGCATGTACCTCCGGATCTGTTGCGAACAATTCTGCTTTGCAAGGGCGCGTCACAAGTGA
>JALQUR010000572.1 GCA_023260695.1 Planctomycetaceae bacterium | reverse complement strand
TGCTGGTGGTGGCTGCAAATGGATATTCCCATTTTGGCATTTTTGACAATTGGAATTGTCAAAAATGTTAAGCTTCTTACCATACTGTTTGAACAGTGCTCCCGGGTCTGCCAGTTATCTCACACTGATTGCTCACCCATTTGAACGGTAGTGCATTGGGTTCAGGATGGTGGGCTGATTGCGGGATTGGCGTTTGTGGGGGCTTGCAGAGCACAGTTTTGCGGGAGCCGGCACTTTTGAATTCTCTGGAAACACGTGATCGTGAGTTGCTTGAATTTCTGCAGCAAAGTGGTGGTGCAGACATTGCGGCTTTGTGTGACTTTCTCGGGGTCACTCGAACGGCGGTTCGGCTGCGGATGGCACGTCTGGAGGCTGCCGGTTACGTGGTGTCAGAGACGGAAGATCCGGCGGTCGCTGGTCATTCGCGAGGTCGCCCGCGACTGTTGTTTCGGGTAACCGCAGAGGGAATACACGCCCTGGGACAGAATTATCGCGATCTGGCAGTTGTTCTCTGGCAGGTGCTCACGGATATCTCTGACGTCGGTTTGCGGACAGAGTTGCTGCACCGTGTGCGGGATGGGCTTGTGCAACAGTTTCGGCATCGCATCTCTGACCGTGGTTCACTTGAAAGTCGAGTTAATCAGCTCGCAAAGGAAATGAATTCACGCGGTTTTCACGTGCAGTCGGAACAAAGTGGCGAGTTGCGAATTCTGCGTGAGACCTCGTGCCCATTTCCACTTCTGGCGGAAGTTGATGAAACAATCTGCGAGGTGGAGCGAGAGGTTCTGGAACAGGTTCTTGGTGTTGAAGTCGCATCTCTTTCACGCTGTCGCGAGGGACAGGGGTGTTGCGAGTTTCAGGTGCTCGGAAACGCATAGGAGAGGTTCTGGCGGAGATTCCGGGGGGAATCCCTGTGGGGATTCCGTCAGTCGGGACAGGTATTTCCCGATCGGCGACCGTGTTTGATTCAGATTTGAGTATTGGTAGAGTTCGGGCTGGAAGTTTCTGAAGAGTTTGCGGCGAAGTCCTGCAGCACAGACGTTCTGGTGAATGAATGTTCCGGTGAATGAGTGTTGCGGGGGTTCTGGTAATGAGGCACTGGAAGAATCTCGCTGATTTTCAAGACCTTCCAGCTTGATGACTCAGCGCGGGGACGTCTGAACACAGGCAGGTCTCAACACAGACACGTCTCAATACAACGGGATGATCTCAGCAGGTCAGCTTAATCCAGCAGAACAGTAAAATTCAGGGCGAAATCAGACAGAGGATAAGCCAGATGACATGGGTTGAAGGGCGATTTGAAGAGAACGTGATCACAACCACAGTAGAGCAGGCGCTCAACTGGGGACAGCAGTCAAGCATCTGGCCAATGACATTCGGGCTGGCTTGCTGTGCCATTGAGATGATGGCAACAGGCGCCAGCAAGTACGACATTGACCGATTCGGGGCCGGTGCCTTTCGCGCCACACCGCGTCAGGCGGATCTGATGATTGTGGCGGGGACTGTCACATTCAAGATGGCCAGCAGGGTCCGGCGGCTGTATGAGCAGATGCCGGATCCGAAGTATGTGATTGCGATGGGTGCCTGCACAGTCGGCGGTGGTCCGTACTTCAAGCACGGTTATCATGTTGTTAAGGGCGTTGATCTTGTCGTGCCAGTGGATGTCTACGTGCCCGGTTGTCCACCACGTCCGGAGGCGTTGCTGGAAGGTCTGATGAGAATTCAGGACAAGATCAAGGCACGCAAGGTGACCCGCGGGGAAGCTCGGCTGCCAGTTCCTCACCATTCCGGAAGTTCAGCGCTCAACGTCTGACTCTGGTTTATTACCGCAGTTGGTCCTGTGAAATTCGCAACCTGCAGCATCTGTGATCTGCGGGGGGCAGCCTGCTGGCGGTTCGAGGGCCGACGGGTTGGGCAGGCAAGCTGGCAGCGGGGAAGTGTCGCCCCTGGTGCACTTGATTCCTGCATTCTATTTATCAGTCTGAACAGGATTCAGACGAGTGGTTAAGGGATAGCGATGAGCAGTGTTCTGAAGGTCTCAGACTTGCATGTTTCAGTTGGTGAAACGCCAATTCTGAAGGGTGTCAATCTCGAAATTGGTCAGGGAGAAATCCACGCGCTGATGGGGCCGAATGGTTCAGGCAAGAGTACACTTGCTTACGCACTCGCCGGGCATCCGAACTACTCGGTGACGGGCGGCACGATCGAAGTTGATGGTGTGAACATCACAGAGATGGAAGCTGACGAGCGTGCTCGACTCGGAATGTTTCTGGCCTTTCAGTACCCGGTTGTTATTCCCGGTGTCAAGGTGGCTGATTTCCTGCGTCATGCGGTGACCAACGTTCGTAACCCTGACCGCAAAGAGGGCGAAGGGCTCATCGGCATGCGTGAATTCCGCAAGGAACTTCGCAGCCGCATGACTGAGCTTGGCATGGATCACGAGTTCGCGCGGCGATACCTCAACGATGGCTTCTCCGGCGGCGAAAAGAAGCGGATGGAGATTCTGCAGCTGGCAATGCTGCAGCCTCGATTTGCGATTCTTGATGAAACAGACAGTGGTCTGGACAGCGATGCGGTTCGGGTTGTCAGCGAAGGGCTCGCACGACTTTCCGGTCCCCAGATGGGTGTGCTGATCATTACTCATCACGAACGGCTGCTGGAATTCAACACTCCGCAATTCACTCATGTGATGCTCGGTGGCCGAATTGTAGAGACTGGTGATGCGGCTCTGGCCAATGAGCTGCATTCCAACGGTTATGCTGAGGTTCGCAAGCGGCACCCTCAGGCTGCAGCAGAGGAAGCTGCGGCTGAAGAAGCACTTGCCTGACGTTGCTGAAATGTTCTGCCTGATACCTGCAACACGGGATTGTCCTGATGTCTACAGATGCTCCATCCAGTTCTGATATCCAGCCCGGTGCCTATCAGTACGGGTTCCATGATTCGACTGAGTTCTACAGCTTCAAGAGTCGCAAGGGTCTGGATGAGGAGATTGTCTCTCAGATTTCCGCGATGAAGCAGGAACCGGAATGGATGCGTGATTTTCGACTGCAGTCGCTGCAGATCTTTGAATCGCGTCCGATGCCGGACTGGGGGGGAGATCTGGGAGAACTGGACTTCAATGACATCTACTATTACATGAAGGCTGCCGCTGAGCAGGGACGTTCATGGGATGATGTCCCGGACGACATTCGTAAGACATACGATCGTCTGGGGATTCCGGAAGCCGAAAAGAAATACCTTGCTGGCGTGAAGGCTCAGTATGAGTCTGAGGTGGTGTATGGCAGCCTGCGTGAGGACCTTGAGAAGCAGGGGGTGATCTTCACTGACACCGATTCTGCCCTGCGAGACCACCCGGAACTGTTCCGGGAGTACTTCGGGACGGTGATCCCTTCCGGAGACAACAAATTTGCGGCTCTGAATTCTGCTGTGTGGTCCGGAGGTTCATTCATCTACGTCCCGAAGGGCGTAGCGATTGACTTTCCGTTGCAGGCCTACTTCAGGATCAACAGCCAGAATATGGGGCAGTTCGAGCGTACGCTCATCATCGTGGATGAGGGCGCTTCCGTGCATTACGTGGAGGGTTGTACCGCTCCGACGTACAGCAGTGACAGTCTGCATTCCGCGGTTGTGGAGATCATCGTGAAACGCGGTGCTCGCTGCCGCTATACCACGATTCAGAACTGGTCCAACAACGTCTACAACCTTGTTACCAAGCGTGCAATGGTGATGGCGGATGGCCTGATGGAGTGGATTGACGGGAACCTCGGCTCACGCCTCACAATGAAGTATCCTGCGATCTGGCTGATGGAGCCCGGGGCTCGTGGAGAGACACTCTCGATCGCTTTCGCAGGGGAAAGTCAGCACCAGGATGCTGGTGCGAAAATGGTTCATTGTGCTCCGAATACTTCCAGCCGGATTATCAGCAAAAGTATTTCTCGCGGCGGTGGTCGATCGAGTTATCGTGGTCTGGTGAAGGTACAGAAGAACGCTGAAAACTGTCGTTCCAACGTCGTTTGCGACGCATTGATCCTTGATTCGGAAAGTCGCAGTGATACGTATCCGTACATCGAGGTTGAAGAAGAAAACGTCGCCATCGAGCACGAGGCAAGTGTTTCGCGGATAGCCGAGGAGCAGTTGTTTTACCTCATGAGCCGCGGCATGTCGGAGGCTGAAGCTTCGGCAATGATTGTGACCGGCTTTGTTGAGCCGCTGGTGAAGGAACTTCCGATGGAGTATGCCGTCGAACTTAATCGTCTGATTGAACTGCAGATGGAAGGTTCCGTTGGTTAATGCAGTCCGTCACTGTGGTTTCGAGGTCATGAAGCGGCTCGCGGGTGCTCGCAAAGGTCACTTCTGACAGGAATCGAGCGTTGGCCCATGGGTCTTTTCGGCTCAGGCGAGCTACTGGCAACGGCACCCCGTCACACATCGGTGTGAATCTGGCGGGCAGGTTGAGGCTCTTCGCGGGCAGTCATCGGTTCACTTGTGCACAGCAGCCTCCTGCTGTGCGGTTTGGACCCACGAGGAACCTTGCAGGGCGGAGCCGTACACAGAATCAATGAGGACTGAAGCAGGCTGCAAAGCTGTGCTCAGTCCTCGTGGCAACTTTTGTTGTTGATGAAGCACTGAATGGGATTTGAAATGTCACTGGTAACGAGAGATCCAGGACGCACAGGATTCAGCGTTGAAGTATTCGAGCAGTTTCTGGCCGGGCGCCAGGAAGCTGACTGGATTACAGAGGCACGCCGGCTGGCGTTTGCAGAGTACGAGCGTCTGCTCTCCATTGAATTGTCACCGGAGGAATTCAAGCGTCTTGATCTGCGGCCGTTCAACGCCTCGCGATTCCGTCCTCTCCCTGAGCAGAGCCAGCAAAGTTCAGTGTCAGCGCTGATGGGTGATCACACCGAGTATGGTGGACGTATCGTGCATCAGGACGGTTATGTCTCACAGCTCAGCGGTTCAGACACTCTGTCAGAACGGGGAGTTCTTTTTGGTGATCTGCAGCAGATGCTGGAGAGTCATCGCGACCTGCTGGAGCCATTTTTCATGCGGCGGGCTGTGGCTCCGGACGCGGATCGCTTCGCTGCCTGGCATGCAGCCTTCTGGACGGGTGGCACTCTGCTTTACGTGCCACGCGGGGTGGAACTCGAGCTCCCGATTCACAGTCTGATCACGCATACGCAGGATGGTGTCGCTGAATTCAGTCATACATTGATCATTGTTGATGAAGGAGCTCGCGCAACGCTGCTTGAGGAGACCGCATCGGCGGAAGCCGGCAGTGCCGGGCTCCACGTTGGCTGTGTTGAACTGATCGTTGAGCGCGATGCACACCTGCGATATGTGCAACTGCAGAACTGGAATCAGAACAGCTGGCACTTTGCTCATCAGGCCGGTGTTGTGGAAAACAACGGGTCACTGCAGTGGACAGTTGTCGGACTTGGTTCGAAGGTGTCGCATATTCATCAGGACATCAATCTGGCCGGTCGAGCGGCGACAGCTGAAGTCAATGGAGTAACGTTTACCAGTGGTCGACAGAAACTGAGTTACTACACACAGCAGAATCATCAGCAGCAGGGAACACACAGTGACCTGTTGTACCGAGAGGTTCTGAGAGATGATTCGCGTGTGATCTGGCGTGGGATGATCAAGGTCGACCTCCCGGCTCAGCAGACAGACGGTTATCAGCGTTCTGATGCATTGATGCTCAGTGAAACGGCTCGATGCGATTCGATCCCCGGGCTTGAGATTGAAGCGGACGATGTCCGCTGTACTCACGGTGCTACGACAGGGCGGGTGGATCAGGATCAGATTCTGTACTGCATGAGTCGCGGGATTACGCGGAATGAAGCCATGCACATGATCGTGGAAGGGTTCTTCCAGCAGGTGTATGACCGGATTCCGATTCCGGTGGTCCGCGAGACGCTGAGCCGAACGGTTCAGAAGAAGCTTGGAATCGAGACCATGGAAAGTCGTCTGATTTCCGACGACGAGGATGAAAACTAAGCTGCAGGTGCAGCAGTTACTGCTGGGATCAGACACACAGGTGACGAATGGAACGGGTAATCGGTACGGATGAATTGCAGTCAGGGGAACGTCGCAGCGTTTTTGTCGACGACATTCCAGCGCTGGTGATTCGAATCAATGATCAGTGGTTCGTGATTGAGGATGTCTGTTCTCATGATGGTCAGCCAATGACCGATGGTGAACTGATAGACTGCAGCATCGTGTGTCCTCGGCATTCGGCAAGATTTGATCTGCAATCCGGAAGAGCGATGTGCATGCCTGCGACGGAAGCGATCCGGGTTTTCACGATTGAGATTCGCGATGGCGCAGTCTGGGCCGCACTGTAACAGGGAGACTTCTGTGGCGACGGATGAACAGCTGATTGATGCATTGCGTCAGGTCATTGATCCGGAATTGATGGTGAACATCGTCGATCTGGGCCTGATTTATGCGGTGAACCAGACGGATAATAAGGTGGCTGTGGAAATGACGCTGACCAGTCCTGCCTGTCCAGCCGGACCGCAGCTCGTGCAGCAGGCGAAGATGGCTCTGGAGCGGCTTGAGGATATCGAAGAAGCCACTGTGCAGATTACGCTTTCACCGCCCTGGACACCGGAACGCATGACCGACGATGCCAGAGATATGCTTGGAATTTTCTGACCAGGGAATTGCTTCCTTCCGGTTCTGGTAAATCAGTCGATCCTGCAGTACGCCCTGAGTTTTCCTGCGGCTCGTTCTGGGCTCATTCTGCCTCGAGAGTGTTCGTACGGGTTGCTTCTGCACGGTGCCCATGACACTGATTTCAGCGAATTGCTGTCTGTCGTGAGCTTAACTCAAACTGCTCAGAGGTCGGCCGAGTAAATTGTCGCTCGACCTGATCAGGCTGGAAGTCTGATTTTTTCCCGCAGCCTGGGAGTGCCGCTGGAAGCATTCGTGATCCGAAGCTGAGGCAGTTGCCGGATGCTGGTGGCGGATTCCATCACGACGGCTGCGAACACTGCTGCGCAATCCGGGAAGTGCAGGCAGCTTGCAATCCAGCTTGTAATGAGGAGGGCTGTGGAATGCGATGAATCGCGCTGTGGCCGGTCACTGTGCCCCGGGGTTATCCGGTGTGGCTGCATTGCCTGACCGTGAACAACAGGGATGCTGATCGAGAGGTCGCTGCAGAGTCTCGATTGCCCCGGGAAACCAACTGCAGATCAAGAAAAAAAGCCTGGTGTCCGCTGACCGGACACCAGGCTTTCCGAAGATGCGCAAGAGAGGACTCGAACCTCCACGGGATTTACTCCCACTAGCTCCTGAAGCTAGCGCGTCTGCCATTTCGCCACTTGCGCTGACGAGGTGGGAAGGTTAACGGGGAGTTCGACCTTCGGCAATGATCTCACCAGTTTTTTTTTCGATGTCCTGATTCCTGAAATTCCCGGCGGAGCCGTACCGGAAAAAATTGCCGGTCTGCATCGAGGGTGCTCTGCCGGAAATGCGTGTTATGGCGTTGCCCTCGCCGTGCAGTGGGCGGCAATTGACATGGGGTACCGGAATCATTGTTCGCATCTGCTGATCCTGCCGATGCTTTTAGCGGGGCGTTGCATTCAGCGTCGGGGGAAGTGGGGCAGTTGAAGAGAAGCAAGGAGTGCTGAGATGCCACGCAGCATGTGTCGAGTGCTGATCTGTGTGGGGGCTTTCTTTTTCGTGGAAACAGCGGCGCTGGATGCTCAGGTCGTTCCCGGAACGGGTCGCAAGCTGACTCGAGTGGGAGATGACTTCGAGGACGAGACGTGGAAGTGGATCCCCAACGGATTCAAGTCGAGTCGCGAGCAGGATGAGCAGGTTCGTTCGCCCACTGGATACTCATCGAACCGCAAGTGGTTCGAAAGTCCAAAACGTGGGATGCCGGATCATCTCGTTCGAGTGGAGACCCCTCCGGGAGGTCTGCCGGGAAGCACCGGTGCTTTGAAGATCCAGACGCTGAATTCCGGGATCCCGGGATTCAATTCCTTTCAGATGGAGCAGGATGATCTGATCATGTCCTGTTCATCGAGAGTCGGTCTGCTTCCTGTGTCCAGAGTTCCCAGCTGCGTAACACGTGTCTATCTTCCGCCGTTCGATCGCTGGGAGGATCGTTCCGGTACTCACTTCGGTTACCGGCTCGACCTGAAGACGACAATTCGCGAGCAGGAGAAGAAGTTCTTTCTGACTCGGAATGTAAAGAAGGAAGAGAATTACTGGCCGGGGTACTTCGTGGAGTTTCACAGTTCGCACGAGCGAAAATTCGAACATGACGACGCCTGGCTGCTCATTCGTGGCAACAGCGCGGGACATGAGATTCGAGCGATTCGACTTTCCCCCGGATGGTGGACTCTGGGAATGTCGGTGACGCCTGACGGGCGAGTGCATTTCTACGCCGGGAAGGGAATTGGTGACCTGACGCCGGCCGACCACATCCATTCGGGGATGCCCTACGGATATGAGGCGGAGCATTTTGCAACTCACTTCTTCAACATCTGCAATCAGAATGACGGAGTGACATGGTCTACTCCGTTCATTATCGATGACCCTGCGGTTTACACGTTGAATTGAGATTCCGGTGCTGGCTAGAGTGTTGCTGCTGAACCTGAAACGACCACCATCAGGGTGGTCGTTCTTTTTTGCCCGACTGTGCGGTTTCTGTTCTGATCGGCGCCAGCGCCGAAAGCTGATCTGATGCAAATACTTCTCGATATTCTCGATGTCATCCGTCACATGGATGATCATCTTGCCGATATTTCAGCTCAATTCGGCGGCTGGATCTACCTGCTCCTGTGGGGCATTATTTTTGCGGAGACCGGGCTGGTGATCATGCCATTCCTTCCCGGGGATTCGCTCCTGTTTGCGGTAGGTGCACTGATTGCCAATCCTGATTCTGCACTCAGTCTGCCGCTGATGAGCGTGTTGCTGCTGGTGGCTGCAATTCTGGGTGATGCCGTCAATTATGCCATCGGTCGTTATATCGGTCCGCGCGTGTTTTCGAGCGAGAAGTCGATGCTGCTCAACCGGGAGCATCTTGACCGTGCGCGAAAGTTCTATGAACGCCACGGTGGGAAGGCAGTATTTCTCGCCCGGTTTGCTCCGATTCTGCGTACGTTTGCACCATTTGTTGCGGGTGTCGGTCGTATGGATCTGGCGCGATTCTGGATGTTCAACATCACAGGCGCTGTGTGCTGGGTCATGAGTTTTCTGCTGGCAGGATACTTCGTCGGACATCTGCCGTTCGTGAAGGAGAATTTCACCTACGTGATCTTCGGCATCATTATTGTTTCTCTGCTGCCGATTGCCTGGGAGTGGTATCGAGCGACTCGGGAAGATGTCGCTGCTGAAAGCCTGCCGGCGGGAACGGATACGGCTGAATGACGGCAATCTATGAACATTCGCTGACAGTGGTTCGTGAAGAGATCGACGGTCTGG
Organism: Planctomycetaceae bacterium; assembly: GCA_023260695.1. Classification (GTDB taxonomy): domain Bacteria; phylum Planctomycetota; class Planctomycetia; order Planctomycetales; family Planctomycetaceae; genus SXXK01. The sequence goes on along the minus strand of JALQUR010000572.1, from coordinate 17,766 downwards.
GACATGTCAACAATCTGGTTTACCTGCGCTGGCTGCAGGATGCCGCAGTTGCTCATTCTGCTCATCAGGGCTGGGATTCTGCAGCTTATCGCGATCTTGGGCTGGCTTGGGTAGCTCGATCGCATTTCATCGAGTATCTGGCGCCGGCGCGTCGTGACGATTCAGTCGTTGTGCGGACGTGGGTGGCGGATATGAAACGAGTCACATCACTCCGCAAGTATCAGATTCTGCGTTCGAGTGATGGAATCATGCTGGCGGAGGCACAGACAAACTGGGCTTTCGTGGAGATTTCGACGCACCGTCTGCGAAGAATTCCGGCGGAGATCGCAGGCGCATTTGAGGTAATTGATCTCTGAGCATCAGCAGCAGATGTACGGGACGCTGGCCTGGCAGTTTCAGTGATTCTGGGTATACAATACCGCAGTGCTGAAAAGACGGTCGGGTCTGCAGTGCAGCATTATTCTTACCAGCAGTGCGGGATGGGAGATCACTGATGAGTGCCGCAGAGACAAGTCGACGTGCCATGATCGCCGGGAGTGTCGCAACAGGGGTCATGTCGCTGCTTTACGGGGCTGATGAGAAGCAGACCAGTAAGCTTCCCTGGATTGATGCTCACTCGCATATCTGGACAACAGATCTGAAGCAGTATCCACTCCGAGATGCACAGCCGGTGGAAGTGCTTCAGCCCCGCAGCTTTACGGATGATGAGCTGCTTGCGGTAGCCGGGCAAAGTGGCGTCGGTCGCGTTGTCCTGATTCAGCATCGCCCCTATCACGGATTTGATAACAGCTATCTGATTGACGCCTGGAAGAAGCGACCGAATACATTTCGAATCGTCGGGCAGATTGAGGATCGTGATCCGCAGGTCGGGTATCAGATGAAGCAGATGCTGCAGACCGGAGTCACTGGATTTCGAGTCGGTCCGAATCCGGATCGGCAGGACTGGCTTGCTGGCGACGGGATTCAGCAGATGTGGAAGACGGCTGCTGAGACTCGTCAGAACATCTGTTGCCTGATCAATCCGGAAGATCTGCCGGATGTCGCAAAATGGTGCGGGCGGTATACAGATACTCCGGTGGTGATCGATCACTTCGCCCGTGTCGGGATTGACGGTCGGATTGACGCCAGAGACCTGGCGAACCTGACCGGCCTGGCAAAGTATCCTGGTGTGCGGATCAAGATTTCTGCCTACTATGCTCTCGGTCGAAAGCAGCCTCCTCACGACGAGCTCATTCCGATGATTCGTCGTCTCTTCGAGGCGTTTGGGGCAGATCGCCTGATGTGGGCCAGTGATGCTCCGTATCAGCTGACGGAGCCGAACAGTTACGAGGATTCCATCGCACTGGTGCGTGATCGTCTGGATTTCATCAGTGACGTCGATCGCAAAAAGCTCCTGTGCGATACCGCTGAGAAGACATTCTTCTGGAAATAAATGCGTCGTGGGTTGTCAACATATTATCGACGCCAGTCAGCAGGTCAGATTTGCGGCTGTGCTTTCGGGTTTTGTGCGTGCTGCACATGTGTCTGCTGCGAGAGCAGTAGTCGGATGAACAGCACGTGTATGGGACTCCTGATACGGCGGGATCCGGCAACAGGTAAGACAATCCGGGCAGTAGTTCTGCATCCGGCGGGTGCAGCACGAACTGCATATCTTCCTGACGGAAATCGGTTCAGAAACGAAAGTGGCCCGTGATGAGGTTTTCGCTTGAGCAGCATGGGATAGCCGGCCCGGAAGTCCTCCGGAATCTTTCTCCCGGAAGCCTCTACGAGGAGGCCATTCGTCATGAACAGGGCACAAGTATTTCCGATACCGGCTGCCTGATTGCTTACTCCGGCGAAAAAACGGGGCGCTCGCCGAAGGACAAACGCATCGTGCAGAATGCGCAGTCAGCGGCAGATGTCTGGTGGGGCCCGGTCAATTTTCCTCTTGATGAAACAACGTTCTGCATCAACAGAGAGCGTGCGATCGACTATCTGAACACGCGAAGTCGACTGTATTGTGTGGATGCATTCGCGGGCTGGGATGAGCGACATCGGCTGCGTGTTCGCGTGATCTGTGCTCGCCCCTATCATGCCCTGTTCATGTACAACATGCTGATCCGTCCAACCGCCGAGGAGCTGGCTGACTTCGATGCTCCTGATCTGGTGATCTACAATTCCGGAGCGTTTCCTGCCAACCGTTACACAACCGGAATGACTTCACGCACCAGTGTTGACCTGAGTATTGAGCGTGGAGAGGTGGTGCTGCTGGGCACTGAGTATGCCGGAGAGATGAAGAAGGCCGTGTTCACGTACATGAATTACATACTGCCGGCTCGAGGCGTGCTGTCCATGCACTGCTCGGCAACGTGTGATCGTGAATCGGGGCGGTCATCCGTACTGTTTGGTCTGTCAGGGACCGGAAAGACGACGTTGTCTGCAGATCCGGGCAGATACCTTGTTGGTGATGACGAGCACGGATGGTCAGACGACGGAATCTTCAATATTGAAGGGGGCTGTTATGCCAAGGCTGTCTATCTGACGAGGGAGTCTGAACCGGAGATTTTTGATGCACTGCGTTTTGGAGCGGTGCTGGAGAACGTGGTGTTTGATGAGGCAATGCACCATGTGGATTTCAACAACACATCCATCACCGAGAATACTCGAGGAGCTTATCCGATTGAGTACATGCGGAATGCGCGGGTGCCCTGCACTGCCGGCCACCCGGATGATGTGATCTTCCTGACCTGTGATGCGTTTGGCGTTCTGCCTCCGGTGGCAAGGCTGACTCCGGAACAGGCCATGTACTATTTTATCAGCGGATACACGGCACGAGTCGCGGGCACGGAAGTGGGGGTCAGGGAGCCTGAAGCTGTATTCTCACCCTGCTTTGGTGGTCCGTTTCTTGTCCAGCATCCCGCAGTTTATGCCAGGCTGCTGGCGGAGAAGGTACGGCGACACGACGCGGCAGTCTGGCTGGTGAACACCGGGTGGTCCGGCGGAGGTTATGGTCACGGAACCAGAATGCCACTCAGTGTCACGCGTGCTGTGATCAACCAGATTCACTCAGGTGAACTCCGTCGTGCTCCTGTGGTGGAAGATCCAATTCTGGGACTGGCGACGGTGGTTGAATGCGCAGGTGTACCTGCTGCGATGCTGCAGCCGGTACAGTGCTGGCCTGATGCACAGCAATGCCGTAGCGCTGCAGCCGATCTTGCCAGACGCTTTCAGGAGAACTTCAGGCAATACGCCGATCAGGTTGCGGCGGAGGTGGCGGCAGCGGGGCCCCCCGGAGCCGGTCCGGTCTGATTCCGCAGGACTCGATCCTCTGCATTGATGGGGTGCAGCGGAGGGTCAGATTGCGGTCGGTCTTCAGACGCGGTCGGCCTTCAGATACGGTTGAGAGAGTCTCACAGACCGGCAACGGCGGAATCTGAATCGGCATCCGGATCCACATCCACACGTGTTTCGGCGAGTGATTCTTCGGAATTCACGTGACCGTCTGATTCGATTTCGGAAGCCGCCGCAGGTTCAGGCGTCGTCATCAGTTTCGGTCCCTTGCGGAGATCGTTGATGACGGAATGCATGTGTTCAGCAGACATCGTCTCCATCTCGATCAGATCTGCCGTGAGTCGATCGAGGGTTTCGCGTTGACCACTGAGCGTGCTGACTGCAAGCTGATTTGCTTCATCCACGAGTCTGCGAATTTCGAGGTCAATTTCGCGAATTGTCTCTTCGGCGTGCACCGAAGGGGCTGGAATTCCGCCGGCATTCAGAAACGGTGAGCGTTGGGAGTCGCTGTAAAACATGCGGCCAAGCCGAGGACTCATGCCGAACTCAGTGACCATACGTCGAGCGAGGTCCGAGGCTCGTTGCAGGTCATTCTGTGCGCCGGTTGATGTTTCCCGATAGACGATCTGTTCGGCAGCAATGCCACCAAGCAGTACAGCAAGGCGGCTCTTCAGTTCGGCCTGCGTCAGCAGTTCTCGATCATCTTCGGGCAGTTGCAGCATATATCCGAGGGCCCCCATTCCGCGTGGGATGATGGAGATCTTGTGTACGGGGTCCGTGTGTGGAAGGCTGGCGGCGACAAGGGCATGACCACATTCGTGGCAGGCGACGCGGCGTTTGACATCCTCAATGATGATTCTGGAGGTCTTTTCCAGCCCGGCGATGACGCGCTCGATACCATCTTCAAAGGCTTTCATGGAGACCCTTCGGTCTTCTCTGCGAGCAGAAAGCAATGCTGCTTCATTCACCAGATTGGCGAGGTCTGCACCCACGAAGCCCGGGGTCAGTTTTGCAATTCGTTTGAGATCGACATTTTCATCCATCTTGATGCGCTGGGCGTGCACTTTCAGGATCTTTTCTCGGCCCTTGATATCCGGTCGGTCCACCAGCACGTGACGATCGAATCGTCCCGGTCGCATCAGCGCCGGATCAAGCGTTTCCGGCCTGTTGGTTGCCCCCATCACGATGACGCTCTGGTCGGTGCCAAATCCATCCATTTCCACGAGCAGAGCATTCAGAGTCTGTTCCCGTTCGTCGTGGCCACCGGGAGCGCCACTGCCGCGTACTTTCCCGAGTGCATCCAGTTCATCGATGAAGATGATTGCAGGGGCTCGCTGCAGAGCCTGCTGGAACATGTCGCGCACGCGTGCGGCACCGACCCCCACAAACATCTCAACGAAGTCTGAACCTGAAAGGCCAAAAAATGGCACTCCGGCTTCCCCGGCCACAGCTTTGGCGAGCATCGTCTTTCCGGTACCCGGTGGACCGACGAGCAGTACGCCACGGGGGATGCGTCCGCCCAGTGCCTGATACTTTTGTGGCGTCCTGAGGAAATCCACAACCTCCTTTAGTTCTTCAACAGCCTCATCGATGCCGGCAACGTCCTCGAATGTGACCTGAACATCGTCCTGTGCATAGAGTCGTCCGCGACTGCGTCCGAAGGACATGGCGGATCCGGCACCGCCGAAGCGACGAAGAATGAAGATGAGAATTGCGACAAGGAAAAGCGAGGTGACGAGCAATGGGATCATCTGCTGCCACTCTGCGGGTGGTTCAGAGAATCCGTAAGCGATTCCTTTTTCATCCAGCAGTCGCCTGAGTTCTTCGCGGGTCTGATCGCTGGCACTCAGCAGCGGTGTGTAGAAGTTCTTCCACTCCGCAGTCTTACCGCTGAGGATGTCATCTCGGGAATGGTCCTGCCAGGTCATATCAGCCTGAGAGATCTTCAGTTGCCAGATCCGCTCCTTTGGTAATTCGCCGGTGTTCACCTTCTGAAGGAATTCACTGAACGCAATCTTTTCTCCCTTATCCTCCCGGGAGAGAACGGAGAACAGCACTGCTGAAAGGATACCGGCCACCATCAGATACCAGAAATTGCCACCTGACTGACCACGTTCTCCGCGTTTTTTTTCCGGCCGGACAGGCCCGGAGTTGCTTTTTCGGTCTTCAGGCTGATCTTTTTCGTGGTCCTGCGAGCCGGACATACTGATGCTTTCGGGACAGGGTTCGTAGTGAATGCAGGTTTGCTGCCGCTGGCGTTGCAGCCACTTTAGGTCTGAATAACAGGGTGGTCAACCGGTCACAAAGCGGGGATTGGGGTAATTCGGATTCAATTGCAGCGTGACCTGTTCTTATCGTCCATCTCAGGCCGGATCTGATTCCTGCGTCAGAGAATGCCTGATGATCAGACTCCTCCACAGTGGGATCCTCGGGCCCCTCCTGTTCAGTTTCTGGGTTTTGGGTTAGCATTGCGGAGTCCAGGGCAGTTGCGGACGTGCAACAGGAACTGGCAAGACCTTAGCTGCAGACGAGTGTGACGTGGACCGGGAAGTTTTTCACGAGGAACCGGGTTCTCGTTACAGCGTTGTGGCGTTGATGTAGTTTCCAGTTCGTTTTCAGACTGTTTTCAGACAAGTTGTGTTCTCAGACAAGAAGAAGCCATGGCGAAGAAATCAATCAGTGATATTGAGGTAGCTGGTCAGAAGGTTCTGATGCGAGTGGATTTCAACGTGCCGCTGGATTCCAGCGGTGCCATTACGGACGATCGGCGGATCAGGGGTGCCGTTCCGTCCATTCGTTCGGTGATTGATCGCGGTGGAAAACTGATTCTGTGCAGTCATCTTGGAAACCCCAAAGGTGGTGATGACCATGCTGCCTGCAGTCTGCGTCCGGCTGCGGAACGTCTGGCGGAGCTGCTGGAGCAACCGGTCGCCTTCGCAGCTGATACGGTTGGTGAGGATGCCGTGCAGAAGGTGTCCGAGCTTGCAGATGGTGGCGTCGTTCTGCTTGAGAATCTGCGGTTCAACCCGGGTGAAAAAGCGGGGGATGCGGAGTTCTCGCGAAAGCTTGCAGGATTTGCTGATATCTACTGCAACGATGCTTTCGGAACATGTCATCGCAAGCACGCATCGATGGTGGGTGTTCCTGCTGCGATGGAAGGGAAACCCCGTGTTGTCGGTTTTCTGGTCCAGAAGGAAGTGCAGTACCTGTCTGATGCGATTGCCAGTCCGCAGCGTCCATTTGTTGCGATCCTTGGCGGCAAAAAAGTTTCTGACAAGATCAAGGTGATTGAGAACCTGCTGGGGATCTGCGACAAGGTGCTCATTGGTGGTGCCATGGCATATACGTTTGCACTGGCCACCGATGGCAAGGTGGGAAATAGTATGGTGGAGCCCGATCGCGTGGAGCTCGCAAAGCAGCTGATCGCAGCCGGGGGCGACAAGCTTGTGCTGCCTCTTGATACACATTGCGGCGATGATTTCAGCGGAGACTGCAACAAGCAGGTTGTTCCGGCCGGCCAGATCCCGGATGGTTATGAGGGCTTCGATGTCGGACCAGAGACGGCAAAGCTCTACGCCAGTATGGTCGCGGATGCCGGGACTGTCGTCTGGAACGGGCCGATGGGCGTGTTCGAAATGAGTCCATTTGATGAGGGAACGAGGGCTGTTGCCCAGGCAATCGCCGACAGTTCCGCGACCAGCATCATTGGCGGCGGCGACAGTGCTGCAGCGATTCAGCAACTGGGTTTCGCTGATCAGGTGACTCATGTGAGCACCGGGGGTGGTGCAAGTCTGGCAATGCTGGAAGGCGAGGTATTCGCCGCGGTGGAACTGCTGGATGAGGCCTGAAGGTTCAGGCAGCAACTGCTTTCGCACGAGAGCGGAGCGGGGCGCTGATTGCTGATCGAAAGTCACCAGACACAGCAGTGGACTGAACACCTGCGGCAGATGCCGCGGGTGTTTTCGAACCGCATGCTGAAAAGGTGACAGATTCCACTGCAGGATTCCGCTGTTCAGCCTGGTTTCGAGTTCCCTGCCGGAACAACTGCAGATGCCGGCCAGCTCAGGCAGTGCAGAGTGATCACGTTTCTGCGGATCGCGAACATGCCACTAACTGCCTGATTCGCGAAGCCACGTTCCGATGGAGAAGAGCGTGATTCCGACCAGCAGGCTGGCTGGCATGATGATCAGCCTGAAGCCAAAGAAAAGCTGATAGATCACGATCGATGGCAGCAGGGCAAGTGTGATGACCTGCAGCAGGATGCCCAGACGGTGTTTCATGATCCAGTTCCTGTTGCTGCAGAAGCAGTCAGATTAATTCGGGGATGTCACGAAATCTGCCACGGCAGCATTCAGCGGCCTGACCTTCAAGCTGAATCAGATCATCGGCTGTCAAGCTGACTCCCAGACAGCCGCCCGGAGATTCAACGGAAACCATACGCCGGCCTGCCAGGCGTCCGGTCGCAGATCCAGCGATTGCTACAGCACAGGCGCCGGAGCCGCACGCGAGCGTTTCTCCGCTGCCACGCTCCCAGATGCGGATAACCGCATGTTCTGCATGCTGAATTTCAACGAATTCCACATTGACTCGCCGGTCCGGGAATATGTGTTCCAGTTGCGGAGCAAGTTCAGCAAACGATGCAGTGCTGAGGGAAGTGACGAACACGACAAGGTGTTCATTGCCTGGGCAGACCAGCCAGGCCCCATCTGCGCCCGCGGGCAGGCAATTCTGATCCACCGCGATCCTTCTTACGTAACGCAGGTGTCCGGTCGCTTCCGCCGTCAGAATTCCAGGAGTTTGAAGTGTCAGGCGAACCCCGGCGGTCCCGGCAATCGGGTCTGATTCCAGAACACTGCAGTGGATGAGTTGCCCGCTCATTTCGACGTGGAATGTGTCAGGGGCGTTGTGCTGCTGGAACAGATACATCGCCATGCAGCGTAAGGCATTCCCGCACAGACGTCCTTCTGATCCATCGCTGTTGAACATTCGCATGGATGCGATTGCTGATGGAGATGCAGCGGGCAGGATCAGTACAAGTCCATCGCCACCTGCAGATCGACGACGATCAGTGAGTACTACAGCAAGCTGTCCGGGATTCCTGGGTGGAGGGGAGGAAAGGCAGTCCAGAAACACGTAGTCATTTCCACATCCGTGCATCCGCACAAATGGAACGGTGTTCAGAGACTGCGGTTCCATTACTCAAGCTCATCCGTGGCGGGAGCCTGATCATTCAGGGTCCAGCGGAGATAAGCTTCCAGCAGTGGATCGAGTTCACCTTCGAGCACAACGTTCGGATTTCCGACCTTCAGGCCACTGCGGACATCCTTCACAAACTGGTCGGGATACAGCACATAGTTGCGGACAGTCTGCCCGCCAAACCCGATCTTGGACTTTTCCCCATGTTTTGCAGCCACCTCTGCCTCACGTTTATCCAGCTCAATCTGATACAGCTTGGACATGAGCATTTTTCTGGCTGTGGCACGATTCTGATGCTGGCTGCGTTCATTCTGGCAGGCGGCCACAACACCAGTGGGAATATGAGTCAGTCGAATTGCAGATTCCGTCTTGTTGACTTTCTGCCCACCAGCACCACTGGCCCGCATCTTGTCTTCTCTGACGTCCTTGTCCCAGTTGATTTCGATCTCCACGTTGTCATCGACTTCGGGCGCAACATCGACTCCGGCAAATGACGTGTGACGTCGGCCTGCGGAGTCGAAGGGGCTGATTCTGATGAGTCGATGGTTCCCGGTTTCTCCTCTGAGATAACCGTAAACGTAATCACCCTTGATCAGAATTGTGGCGTGGCGAATCCCTGCTTCTTCGGCATGTGAAATATCGACTTCGTCCACTTTGAAGCCACGATGTTCCGCCCAGCGGGCATACATACGCAACAGCATCTGTGCCCAGTCGGCGGAGTCGGTGCCACCTTCTCCGGCCTGTACAGTGACATACGCCGAAGATGCGTCCTCTTCCCGGGACATCGTGGTCTGCAGTTCAACGCGATCCACTTCTCCGTCAAGCTGTCCGGCAGCCCGACGAAGTTCCTGCTCATTTTCAGCGGTGCTGTCTTCGTCGTAGAACTCCATCAGAACCTGCAGGTCATCGCCTGCCGTCACCAGTCCCTCCAGCGGGCCGGCGAGAGTTTTGAGACGTCGGAGCTCATCGACTGACTGCTGCGCCAACTGCTGATCATTCCAGAAGTCGCTGGCTGTCATCCGATGGTTGATTTCCTGGATGCGTGCCTTCTTTCCCGGCAAGTCAAAGACAGTCCTTTAAATGAGTGACACGGCGAATCAGTTCACGACAGTGACTGCGAAACTCAGGATCCATAATTGCCTGTTCCTGGCTGACGAGACGCCACCGAAGGTGGACGGTTGCATGTGAATTGAATTGTGAACTTTAGGGCCTCGCGACGGGCCCAACAATGAGATGTCCGGGAACGTGAGTGACTTCGCAACGTTTCCCCTGGCAGAGAACGCTCCAGGCTGGCTGAATTGATTACAGGGGCGGTTTCCCAAGAATCTGGCTGGCCAGTTCCCCCTCAAGGACCAGATCGCGGCCTGCCGGTATCCATACTGAGGAACCACTCTGGCCGACAGTGCGAGTGAGGTCGCGATTCAGTGGAGCTGATTCTGAAAACGTCGCTCCGCCTTCAAATCGGGCGACTTCACCTGGAACGTCTTCAATTTCCTTTTCCACTCGCACACTCAGCCTGAGCATGCCATTTTCGGCAGGTTTGATGCTGATTGTGGCACGCCGCCGCACTGACTGCAGCGTGCTTTCGAGTCTTTGCGATGCTCCGCGGGAATCACTGTTCCACGGCTCCAGCACGCCAGATCCGGCGCGGAACTCGGATTCGATGATGCCTTCCAGCTTACTTTCCCGAGCGATCTGAAAATGCCGCTGATGCAGCACGGCGACGGATTTTTCCCAGACAAGATCTCGCTGATCACGGCTGAACGTAAACATCGACGGCCGCACTGTCGGCGGAGGACAGCCAAGAATGCATACCAGCAGACCGCTGATGAGCGGCGCTCGGAGCGATTCAGTCCGAAAATGAGGCATCCTGCCCGACCTGTCTGAAGTGAATCCGGAGGACCAGTCCGCTGTGGCGGAAAGGCCGCGTCAGGGAATTGTCGCAGGCTGCTCGGATTGGCTCAAGACCGACTTGAGCAGTTCAGCAACGGAGTCCTGATCAGGCCGGCGGATCCAGTGGTCCGTGAATTTCAGGTGTTCTCCCGCTGGTACTGCTGGCATATGGCAGGCGATACAGTTGGTGTCCTGTGCGGCGACGGAGCAGGAATGCAGATTGGCTTCCTGGGGATCATGACAATCCAGGCAGACTCGTACGTGATGCTGCCAGTCAGTAATACCTGCAGCATGCGGGTCGTGACAGCTGAGGCAGTCGAATCGAGCAGCATGACCGTCCGAGGTGCGGACGCTCGCCTGCTTCTGGAAACATGCACTTTGTGATAATCCAACCGGAGCAAATCGAGGGAGAATCGGGTCGTCAGGACGCAGCTGCCCACCCAGTTCGTCAGACCTGCGGTGGCATTCGCCGCAACGGTTGATTGACTCTTCCGGAGTGAGGCTGCGGAATGCTGGTATCTGCAAAGGGAGTCCGTCACGCATACGTTGGGCATGCTGCTGAGCATCCTGATGGCATCTGGAGCACTGGACTCCGGGGACAACCTGATCAAACTGGATCTGTCCGTTCTGAACGGGCACTGATCCACTGTGACAGCCAAAGCAATTCACCGTCTGTTCGTGAGACCGAAAGCCGCCAAGTGCCGCCATCCCATCAGCATCAGCAAGGCCTTCCATTTCCAGCGTCGCACCGATCACACCCTGTCCGTAGGCGCTGGCACAGTGTTCGATGGAAACGGACTGGCCGTCCTGATTCGTCCATGTGATCAAGGGGGTCTGTGCATGCCGCCCGGAACCGAAGATCCACTCGATGGCCCATCTGCGTTCGTGTTCGCGATGACTGAGCTGGAGGATTCCTTCCTGCAGGCTCCATGAGAGAATTGGCTGTCCGGCCGAATCGTTCCAGTTCTGACCGTCAAAGAACTCTGCTGCCCCGGGGGACGAAGTTCGCTTCAGCGTGTTGGCATGTGGGGAAACTGAGTGCTGTTCACACACATTCTGATGACACTCCAGGCAGTCATCCCCGGTTGCGACCAGCGTGGGAACAAGGAGAAACTCGCGTGGAGGGATAAGTTGATGCCGCAATGCTGGTTCTTCACGCTGAGTGAAAGGAAGCAGTGTGAGCCCTCCCAGTAATGCCATGAGTGCAATAGGTATCGTTACTCTCTGTTTCACTGCTGAACTCCCGTGTCAGTCGCCCCAGGCAGGTAGGAGTCGATTCGAGTTTTCCACCAGAGTGCGGCGCGGCGCAGGTGCGCTGGCGGATCCGAGGTGAAGATTCTGGCAAATACTGCAGATGCCGCGGCCGTTTCCCCTTCTTCAAGCAGCAGTGTAGCGATGGCATAGTCCAGATCAGGTGCAGTATCCTCGATGGACTCCAGCAGGGCTCTTGCTTCACTTACTGTGCCGTACAGGTAGCTGGATGCCGCGTGTCGGATCTGCTGAGTTGTCGCAGAGTCTGATGCGGCAGGTTCCGCCCATGGCTGGGATTCACCCGCCAGTCCTTTCTCCCTTCCCAGTTCAAGAATCTGGCAGCGAAAACGACAGGGCTGACCGAAGTTGTTCCATTCCATCCATGCCAGATCCTGTTGTGCCAGGAGCAGTTCGGTCTGGACCGCCTGGCTGAGGGCGGGGCGAACCGGCCCGAGGCTGCGGAGTGCCGCTGTTTCCAGCTTCAGTGAACGAAAAAGCCGAGCCTGACGAATTGCCGCCATGCTGATCGCTGAATGTCCAGCCGGCAGTGAAATCGAGAAACGATCACTGTCACGCGAATAGACCTCAACATCCGGAATCCAGGGGCCAAACTGCACAAAGTCCTGTTCGCCAGCGGATGTTGTGATGGCCTTCTGGTGCAGCAGATCAGAGCCGACGGCAAACGGTACGTTGGGGGAGTCAAGATCGATGATGTTCCAGTCCATCCTCTGTACCGCTTCGATGAGTTCCTGCTGTTCAACAGGCAGCAGCAGATAGCGAGTGTTCCACTGCGCAAGTTCTCGATGCCAGCCACCGATCGTGCCGTCAGACAACTGGTAGACGGCTCTGTGGTCTGCGCGAAGATCGATCAGAAGTCTGAGCCAGCGATGCAGTCGACCTTCCCGGAAGGCCGCCTGAGGGTGATCGATCGGTTGCAGTTGTGGTGTCAGCCAGGCTGCCAGACCCGTTGTGCGAACATCAGAAGAGAACACCGGTGCCGGGGGCTGTGCTGCAGGTGCTGCAGGGAGGTTGAGCAGACGGAGGTCCAGTTCCTGGGATATTCCCCAGCCCCAGGTCTGGCGACTCCACGGCGCAAATCCTCCGGCATCAAGGAGGAGCACCAGTGTCAACAGGCCGGAAACAGGCAGTACTTGTCGTCGGGGATGCTCTGGTTGAGTTGTATTAAGCGACGTCGGCGCTGGTGGAAGGTTGCAGGTGAAGCAGATGGCGGCCAGCCCCAGAAATTCTCGATTGAGCAGAACCATCAGCAATGGCAACAGATGCCAAAGAGTGAACTTCCACCGCGGAAATGGGTCTGTTGTGTCATTGCCGGGAACACTGTTTTGTAACAGGCATCCAACAACTCCGAGCATTACGAGCAGGACCAGATGAAGCGACGTTGCTGAGGGGGAAACGACGATATCGCCTGCCGTCAGGATGTCCTGCGACAGTCTCCAGGATGCAGACAGGTCTGCCAGGCAATATGTGACCTGATCGCGAACACCGGTGAGGCCAGCGGGAGTGAGCAGCATTCCGATTGCAAATGCAGGAGCTGCTGTCGCGCGTCCACCCCGGATTTCAGAGAGGTCAGGGCCGTCGGCGAGTATCGGCTGCTGTCGTGATCGTGCAACGGTGTTGACAGGCATCGCGCGGAGTGGTGGAGCGAAGAGCAGGATCAGTATTCCCCACGGGGCGCCCGGGGCGAGATTTGCCCACAACGTTCCGAAGATCAGTCCGCTTAACGCAGCTGCACTCCGAGTCTGCAGGTTTCTGAGGACGATGCGTGGTGTGATGAGCAGCAGCCCGCCGGCCAGCAACAGAGGCTGTGAAGAGGTTCCATCTCTCACCAGGAGCAAAAGCAGCGGCATCAGCAGCATTACTTCTGGCGAAACTTCGGTGCTGCGCATGACAGGTCGTAATGCGAGCCATGCAAGCAGTGCAAGCAGTGCGGGTATGACCGTCGAGATTGCCGCGGTTTCCCCGACAAGAAAAACACAGAATCCGGGAACACCGCTGAGCCAGTCTGCTTCGGGCTGGCTGGCTGCCAGCAGCAGATCCGCAGACGGCTGCGTACTTCCGAGGAATGCTTCTCGGCCTCGAGCAAGATGCCACCAGAGCTGCTGCCATGTGATCTGTCGAGGCAGCAACAGGAATGCGTTCAAGGCAAACCACCAGCACAGAACGCGAGAATATCGCGGTGCGGCGGACGTGTGTTCGTGGCGATGTGAACGGGATTGCCGGGGAATCGGACCACTCCACAAATCTTCAGGCCAGCAATCTGACTGCAGCCCTGACATCTGGCGGAGACGCGACGGGCGGAAAACGCAAAGGACCATCCGGAGTATAACCCCGGATGGCCCTCATTGCTTTCTGCTTACTTCCGAACGCCGCCGATTTCAACGGCAGCAGACAGATGCGCGGCAGGACTGCTGGATCAGTAACCAGCTGAGTCACTGGCCGACTGAGCTTCTCCGGCCTCTTCTTCTTCAGTCTGCATAGGTGCCTGTTCGTCGGGAGCGTCAGCCACACCGGACTCAACCCCGCCACCACAACCTGGGATCAGAACTGAAAACATCATCAGACCAGCAAAGGTCAGGACAAAACGGACCATGATCATTCCTTGTCAGCAGGAGAACCGTTTGCACTCATACAGCGAGCACAATTGCGGAAGAGACAGCGGTGGTTGAGATCAGAATTCACCGACCACCTGACCGTCGGCGATATTCCCCAGATTTCGCCATGTCTGCAGGTCGATGTTTTCGCTGAAGAAGCGAACACTTCCGTCTGCAAGCAGACCCTGCACGCCACCAGTATGAACACTGCGAGCAGCCTGGTTCACGCGATCTGAGTTCACTCCGCAATCATACTCTTTCGAGTTGGGCCCTACAAACGATGAGAAGAAAGCGCACTGCGGGAAGTAGGCATAAAACCACGACATACCAGCCTGACGACTCGTATTCGTGTCCTTTGCCCCGGCGGCACACAAGGTGCGATTTCCTGCGTCATTTGTTGCAATGCGATAAAATCCAATCACCGTTTCGCTGACAATCAGAGTATTGGAAGTTCCGTCAGAGATGTCGCGCATCTTGCGTCGGGTGTTCTGGCCGAACAGCCCCGGGGGATTGGCATTCAGTCGGGTCGTATCGCCAACTGCAGCGACATAGTTATTGGACGCATAGGCCAGATTTGGTGTCTGCCCGGAAACCGGAGCACCAGCCTGAGTCACCCACGGTACCTGTCCGCTGCCAGGATCGGATGGGCAGCGAAACGCTGGAATGACCTGACGGCGTGCGCCTGTCGGGTTGACGCCGTTAGCGCCACCGTGGCCGTCAGTGGCGCTGGTTCCCTGCCCCATATTCCAGTCAATGATCTGAAAAATATTGCCCTGCTCTATCTGGGGAAGGATTCTGGGCTGCCACGCGATATTTCCGGTGTACCACGCATCTACGATTCCAGCGTAGGTGTTTCGCGTACGCCCCGGAGGAAACATGCTGTAAGTGTCGTGGTAATTGTGGAGTGCCAGTCCAATCTGCTTGAGATTGTTCTTGCACTGTGTTCTGCGAGCAGCCTCGCGGGCCTGCTGAACAGCAGGCAGCAGCAACGCTACCAGAATGGCAATAATCGCGATCACAACCAACAACTCGATCAGTGTGAAGCCGCGTTGGCGACCAGTTCTCTTCATTGAAGTCTCCAGGAAAAGAATTAGGGGAATTAGGAACGGGTTTTTCCTGAATGTCGATGTTTCCAGCAAGAAGGAGACGAGTCAGAAAACGGCTATGTCCTCGGGATTCCCTGTTTTTCCAGCAGAACTCAATGAGCTATGGGATGATCTGTCCGCCAAATGACAACAGGGCATGCGTCTGCAGACGCATGCCCTGCTGGAATTGGTTGATGATACCGGAAACGCCAAAAGGTCAGAATTCTCCTATGACCTGCCCGTCCGCAATCTCTCCCAGATTACGCCATGTTCGAACATCAAGGTTCTCGCTGATGAATTTGACGCTTCCATCGCCGAGCAGACACTGAACACCACCGGTATGAACGCTGCGCGAAGCCTGGTTGACGCGGTCAGAATTGACTCCGCAGTCAAATGCTTTTGCATTGGGCGGATTTAAGCTGGAGAAGAACGCATTCTGCGGAAAGTAGGTGTAGAACCAGGAGTTCCCGGCCTGACGATTTGTGTTGGTGTCCTTTCCGCCTGAGCTGCACTGTGTGCGATTTCCACCGTCGTTCGTTGCAATTCGGTAGAAGCCAATCACTACCTCGGAGACGACAACCGTATTGGAAGTCCCATCGGTGATGTCACGGAAGGATCGCTTGGTGTTCTGCCCAAACAACCCCGGTGGATTGGCGTTGAGGCGAGTGAAATTGCCGACCGCTGCCGCATAGTTTGTGGTTGCGTATGAGGCGTTTGTTGATTGACCGCTGACGGGCTGTCCAGTTGGTGTGACCCATGGCACAGAGCCGTTTCCGGGATCTGAAGGACATCGAAATGCGGGAATGATCTGTCGGCGAGCGCCGTTCGGATTGGCACCGTTTACGCCCTGGTCGCCGTCGGAGCCGCGAACTCCAGCGTAGCCAAGACTCCAGTCGATCTGTTGGTAGAGATTGCCCTGCTCCATCTGAGGCAACAGTCGTGGCAGCCAGCCAATGTTTCCGCGGTACCATCCGACACCCTGTCCGGAATAGGTATTTCGAGTGCGTCCGGGCGGAAACACTCCATATGTGTCATGGTAGTTGTGAAGCGCCAATCCGATCTGCTTGAGATTGTTCTTGCACTGGGTTCTGCGAGCTGCTTCACGAGCCTGCTGGACAGCGGGCAGCAACAACGCCACCAGAATCGCGATAATCGCGATCACAACCAGCAATTCAATCAGAGTAAAAGCACGTCGAGGGCGAATCTGTGGTCGCATGTTCACTTCCTGCAGTGGGGCGGAGAAATATTGCCAGCACTGCAGTGTCTTGGTTTGTTCGATAATATTCAAGAGATGTTCTGATGCGGTTAATTTTCTGCTATTAATCGGATGTAGTTGTTGCGTCGCTTCTGTCGGAAGGCAGCAAATCCTGATTGCGGACGCAGAATGCGTTCTTCGCCAATCAGGGAATCCCGGCAGATTGA
Source organism: Planctomycetaceae bacterium (assembly GCA_023260695.1). Lineage (GTDB taxonomy): Bacteria > Planctomycetota > Planctomycetia > Planctomycetales > Planctomycetaceae > SXXK01. The sequence continues at coordinate 1,037 of JALQUR010000572.1, read as the reverse complement.
CTGCCGAAGCGGCATTTTGGGCTGCCGAAGCGGCAGGTTGATTTCCCTCTGCAGCGAATGCAGCACCTGAGGCAACTGGTGAACTCCCGGTCGCCCTGCGTCCTGCCGGGACAAGCTGTGCTTCCGGGGCGCAGACAGTCAGGTGGCAGTCTGTCGGAATTTACTGAAAGTGCACTGATCTCAGGCGTTCGGCGATGGAACCGTTTCCGTTTTCGCTGGCTAGCGTCTGTGCATCCGACGATGACTCCCCAACGTTCCGCAGAGCGTGCGGCAGAGTGCTCGAAATTGAAGCCGTCATGCGAACGCTCGTGCGTGAAAAACGCACAGTGCCGAGAGCAACACTGTGCGTCTATTACGCCATCAGCAGCGAATCTGACTCAGAGCAGAGTCACCACTCGCCAAGCGTCTCGCCCTTGTTGACGGAGCCGGCGGCCATCCATGTCGCCTGATCAATGTTCTCACTCACAAATCGGGCAGACCCGTCAGCAAGCAGCACCAGTACGCCGCCAGTGTGGTAGCTGCTGGGTTCCTTGAGGCTCATGTCTGTGACAGAGGTGTCGTTATCACAGGATGGGCCAGCATTCGGGCCGATCAGCGTCGTGTGCCACGGGCCCCAGTAGACTCTCCCGGAAGCCCAGAATCGTCCCTGCTCATCGCTGGAACCATTCCAGCCCGATCCGGAATCATACATGGAGAGGCAGTTGTCGTAGTAGCTTTTGACAGCTGCGACATGATTTGGATTGCGAGGATCCCAGTTGCGGCCGTTGGTGTTGTTTGCCCATTGCAGCCGGTTACCGGTGACCACGCGATGCCATGGCTTACGGGGTTTGATCCCATTGTAACGTCCGGTATTTACGCCAATCTGCATTTCCGACATGGCAATGGAGTTACTGGTTCCGTCGGTGATGTCGCGGATTTTTGAGCCTTTGTAGAGCGTTGAGAAACCTGGATTGTTGGTTCTCATCGACCAGTTTGAGGCCGGCCCGGCTGAGATTCCGTAAGACGTCGGTCCCATGTTTGCCGTGTATGTCGCACTG
>JALQUR010000495.1 GCA_023260695.1 Planctomycetaceae bacterium | reverse complement strand
GTCTGCCGGGAATCGCTTTGAGCCGACCGACGGTGAAGGCTTCACAACACGCAATCGTCCGCGTCTTGAGCTGAGTTATTCGCAGCCGTTGCTGGCCGGGGCCGGTCTGCGTGCGAATCGCACGGCGATTGTGATTGCCCGGCTGCGTACGGAGCAGTCGTTCTTTCGTTACAAGGCCTCGATGCAGAATCTGGTATTCGGGGTGATCTCTGCTTACTGGCAGCTGGTGCGGGCGCGGACGGAGTTGTGGGCTCGCGAGCAGCAGGTGGAGCGTCTTGAGGCCACTCTGCGAAATCGTCAGGCCCGCGCGAATGCGGAGCTGGACAGTCGTGCTTCCACTGCTCAGGCTCAGGTGTCGCTGTCACTGGCGAAAGCGACGCGTCTGAGCGCCCGAGCCGCTGTTCTGCAGTCGGAAGCGGCACTGCGAAATATCATGGGGGTTCCGCCGGAGAATGACCGCAGGCTGGTACCGTCAACTCCGCCTGCGCTGCAGCAGATAGATTTCAACTGGAATGAGATTGTATCCACGGCGCAGGCACTTGATCCGGAGCTGGTGGAGCTGAATCTTGTGCTGCGAGCTGATCAGGAACGGATGGTGCAGCGGAAGAACCTGGCTCGACCTGCGTTGAATGCCGATGCGTCCTACAGCTGGAACGGGCTCAGCGGACGCCTGGCTGGTGGTGGGCGGATTACTGATCCGGGACTGGGAGACAATACCGGCTGGTCGATGGGGATCACATTTTCGGTGCCGCTGTCGCTGCGCGAAGCACGCGCGGCTGTCCGATCGCAGGAGCTGATTCTGGCTCGGGATCGAGCTGCCATTCAGCAGCATCTGCATCAGCTGGAGCACGATCTGGCCACGGTGCTGCGGAGCATCGAGCAGAACATGGCTCAATATGATGCGTATCGCCTTGCTCGTGAAGCCGCGTGGATCAATGTGGAACTGCAACGAGCTGAACGTGCTACGGGACGCTCCATCGTGCTCAACGAGCTGCTTGCGATTACTGACTGGGCAAATACCGTAGCGTCCGAAGCACAGGCACTCACCGCCTACAATACGGAGCTGGCCCGCCTCGAGTTGCAGACGGCAACCATTCTGGATACGCACGGGATTCGTTTTTCAGAGGAGCGATTCGGCGCTGTGGGACCGCACGGGATCATGACGGAGGACATTCGTCACTATCCACGGAGTCTGCGAGCAGAAAGTGAATCGATTCGCTATGGCGATTCTGAGCAGCCAGCTGAGGATGCGTTCGGGCTGACGGAGTACGGTGAGGGCAATCGTGCCCAGGACCCGTCGCCGAATGAGAATGAGCGGGAATGAGATGGTACTTGATCAGGCCTGATGGTCATTGCTGAGCAGCGGGGGGTTCAGCTGCAAAGCACCTGCCGCAGGCTTGACTCTGCCTGTCGTGACGCTGTGGAAACAGCGACCGGCATCGGGGACTGGTCGGCAAAGTGGAGTTGCCCCTGCCCTGTCAGTTCACCGATTCGTCGCAGTGAATCGCAGACAGACTGCCAGAAGGCAGGACCTGCAGCGGGAGTGTGCCGGATCGCGGCGGCCTGTCGGCACAGTCGGGAAGCTTCGTGGAGATGTGTGGCCAGTTGTGGATTCAGGCTGCCCGCATGCAGGGACAGGATCTGCGCCGCAAGAGCAAACGGCTCTGCCAGTTCCGAGACGTCCGGGGCAGTGGTAAACGCCGGCAGTGGCCGGTTCAGAACCGTACCGGAAACGATGGCGGTGAGTGTTCCCAGAGCTTCTCTTCTGAGCATGGCAGTCTTCCTGTGGAGAGTTCGCAGGTTTCAGACGCCGGACTGTCAGATGTCCGGGTCAGCGGGCCGTGCAACCGAGGCAGTCAGGCTGGTTCATTATCGGCGCGGACCACTGCCGGTTCAATGCCGATTTCCGTCTGCAGGACTGGTCGAGGTGTCTGCAGCGCCTGCGATCACGCTGCAGTTCAATCAGAGTAAAGCCTCGACGGCATCGTTGCGGGTGTCATAAATGGCCCAGATTGTATCCAGCGCCGTAATTCGGAGCAGATCAAGAGCCAGTTTGTTGGCCCCGCACAGAACAAGTTCACCGTTCTTGCGGCGGACAAATTTGTGGCAGCGGAGGAGCAGTGCGAGGAATACGGATCCGAAGTAGTTCACCTGACTCAGATCCACAATGACGTCGGGTGCTTCCTGATCTTCGAGGGGCTGCATGATCACATCTGCTGCACGTTCCACGACATCCCAGTTGAGCGATTCGATACCTGCGGAAGGTGTCACGATAACCGTGCTGTCGTGCCATTCAATATCAAAGTAGTCAGGGAGGTCGGACACGAGGTTCTCCTGTGGACCGTCGATTGACGGTGTGATCCGTGCTGTGGTTGTTTCTGCGAGTGCTTAACAGGCGCATCAGGAAATGCGACGACAGGTCAGGGAGAGATTAATGTTTTTGATCACTTTGGCAACTCTGGCCATCACTTTACCCGGGAGTCTTCACACAGCTGCAACGGTGCCGGGCAGCGGACAGCGGGCAGCAGACGCGGCTGCGGTGGAGTCTGTTCTGCGGAGTCGATAGGATCTGGAGAGTTTGAGAAGGCAGACGGCATCAACTGCTGGCAGGGCTGGCAGCAGAGGTTGGGCAGCAGAGGTTGGGCAGCAGAGGTTGTGAAAAATCATGCGAAATTACTTGTTGGTAGTGTACTGTTGTCTGAGTGGAATTGTGGCGGCGGCCGACACGGGAGAACGCAAATGGAACATTCTGTTCATCATTTCGGATGATCTCACATCCACTGCCCTGTCCTGCTACGGGAATGACATCTGTCACACTCCGAATATTGACCGGCTGGCGGCGGCGGGAACTCGATTTACGCGCGCGTACTGTCAGGGAACATACTGCGGGCCGTCGCGGGCCTCGTTCATGTCGGGGTATTACCCGCACGCCACCGGAGTACTTGGCTATACCAGCCCGCGTCCGCAGATTGGCGATCGTGCAACGT
>JALQUR010000446.1 GCA_023260695.1 Planctomycetaceae bacterium | reverse complement strand
GACTGAGACGGGCCATGGATGCGGCGGGCCCTGCAGAGACGGGACCTGCAGAGACGGGACCTGATCGCCCCGGTGCAGGTGCAGTTGCAGTAAAAGCCGCCGACTGGATTTGAACCAGCGACCTACGCTTTACGAAAGCGTCGCTCTGCCAGCTGAGCTACGGCGGCGGTGCGGGGTAATCTAGCGGCACGAATTCCTGCAGGCAAGTGCGCGCGTGCAGCATCCCGGATGCTCTTTGCTTTGCGAAAGCAAACGGATCCATGGCGTGAAATCAATCAAGGGCAGATCTGCAGATTTAACGTCCAGTCAGTGAATCTAAGGCATGTTCGAGCAATTCAGTTCGCAACCCGGGCATCAGCAGTCTGTTTTTCTTCACAGCACGCCGCAGCATTGTCTGCTGCGTCACCGCTGGAACATTCTGCTGCGGCATTGTCGGCGATGATACGCCCTTCCTGAATCGCACGTTTGAATCGCTGCCGCTGGCTGCTGCCGCAGATTCGGCAGAGCGTTTCATTCAGATCCTCAAAGCTGAGTCCGCCGGGCATGGATGCCCAACGGTTATAGCGATCATTTCCGAAGGTGATCAACGACGCGTGCTCGTTGCGGTCGGCATCAATTTCAGGGTCAAGGTCGTAAAGTCCAAGTGCCCTGCGGAGCTGCTCAAGCTCCTCGAACCTGCCGGTGAGAAAATACCAGTCAGCCAGTCCTTCCTGCGGCCCCAGTCCTCGTGACTCCGCGTACCTGAGCAGGATGTTGGGATCGTCAATATTGGGGTCCAGCGTGATTGAAACAAAGCGAATCTCTTCCGCTGGGAATTCATCACGAGCAGCTGCACGCAGGCGTTTCATCATCTGCGTTGTGCCCGGACAGGTGCCTGTGCACTGCGTATAGAACAGCACCAGGCAGACGGCATGATCGCGAACCAGATCAGAAACGAAGCGATGCTGCTGTCCGTACTGGTCGGTGAGCAGGATATCAGGAAAGCGATCCGAGACACGCGGGCCTCGGTGATCCGGGAGCGGTGTCGGATCAAGGTCCTCAATGCGTTCCTGATTACGCATTTCCCGGGAAGTCATTGACTGCTGTGTGGATCTGGCTCGTTCAAGGGAAATTGCGAAAACCGCACACAGCGACACCGGCAGAAGCGACAGCAGAAGAAGTCGATTCATGGGGACACAACCGAAATAACGAAGGAAAACAAGTGAACTGGCGATGCTGCACAGCCAGACTCGACCATCAGTCTGAGCATTGCGGCAGCTGCGTCAGGGAAACGACTGCTGAATCGGCGCAGGGCGGCTGCCTCCAATGACACTCGGGTCGAACACAAACATCATCCGCATGTCTTCGTGCTCAAGATTGTGGCAGTGGAAGACAAATGGCCCCCGGAATGTCCGAAAGTTCATCAGCAGTTCCACTTCGCCACCACCGTCAAGGATGACCGTGTCGTTCTTGAAGGACCGACTGAGTGGTGGTGCCTTGCCATTCACACTCAGAATCTGATGCGACTCCAGATGAATATGAATCGGGTGCCACCAGCCACCGCCCCCATTCTTCAGGATCCACCGTTCAACAGTTCCAAGCTGCGGGATGACATTGGCGAGAGCCGGATCAAAGAACTCCCCGTTGATCATCCAGGCCCCTTTGGAACGATGGAATTTGAACTCTCGAGTGACAACAGCCTCTGCAGGATCTATTTTCACATGAGGGCGAAGCGGCGTGCCGGGTTCTACCGTGACGTTGTCCTCCACCACACCGTCTTCAACGATGAATTTGATGAACGCAGCTCCCGGAATACAGTGCTTCGGGGCATCCAGAGAACCGTCAGGCCCACGTCCGTCGCTCTGACAGAGAATGTTCTCCAGAAATACTTCGCTCGGGGCGTTCGTGAAGTCAATCACCACATCGGCACGCTGAGCCATGGACAGCAGCAGGGTTTCCGATTCAATAGCCTGAGGAAACAACCACGAATCCTTGCCCAGATGGATAAATGACTGTCCGTTACTGAGCCGCATTTCGAGGAAACGGGCGTTACATCCATTCAGGAAACGAAATCGATACTTGCGTCGCTGCACGCGGAAGAATGGCTGCGCCTTGCCATTGGCGATCCAGATGTCACCGAGCGTACCATTGTGATCCAGCGGATCCCAGAAAATGGTCCCGTCGGGATTGAATCGTTTATCCTGAAGTGCCACAGGAATGTCGTAAGGGTCATCCGGAAGGACATTGCTGTCAATCAGATCCTGTTCAATCTGATCCCTGACCAGAAAGAACCCGGCAAGGCCCTGGATCACCAGATTGGCCGTGAGATCCATCGAATGGTCGTGATACCACATCGTTGATGGTGACTCCGAAAAGTCCGGCTCACCTTCTCGCATCGGAACTGTATTGGTGTAGAAATAATCCCGCTGCTGGCCCGGAAGAATATAGAAATTCGGGTAACCGTCGCTGTGTGACGGGTTATGACCACCATGCAGATGGATGGACTGCTCAATATTCAGGCTGTTGGTCGCCCGAATGACAACTGGCTGACCAACGCGAGCCCTGAAGGTAGGCCCCGGAACGCTGCCGCTGTAACACATCACGGGAGTGCTGACACCGGGAATGATCTCGGCAGTCGAGAAGTGAGTATCCAGTTCATACCACTTTGTCGGGAACGCTTCGTACCACTGCAGGTCCGGACGTTCGGCAACTGAGCGGTCCTGAAATTCCGGAGCAATGCCGTGAAAGACCGCTCCGGGGGTAAATGGTGCTTCGCCAATCGAGAGAGGTTGTGCCTCTGGAGGAACTGACATTTCTGCAGTGAATGGCGTGAACTCGAACGGTGTGCCCGCACCAACGTCACCGGGATCGAACACTCCCGCACCGGACACAGGGCCCGAGGAAGCCCGCTGAGCGGTAATCAGATCACCTGAATTAACGATATTCGAATCCTGAAATCCCCCACTGACAGTCATGGCCCTGACGGACCCGATGGCGACTGTCGCTGCTCTGAGCAACGTTCGACGGTTAATAATTGATGCCTCACTACTCATTTCAGCCCCTGCAACTGGCATCAAATTCATGATCAATAGAAAAAGAACAGTCAGAACCGCAGGCTTTACAACAGACATTTAAGTCTCAAATTCCATGCGGTTTTACCCTGAAGTTCTCTTCCCAGCCTGCGGGCTAACCTTCTGCGAGGCTGCAATTCCCTGTATCGCCAGTGAAAAAACTACTACCGCTGGCGCCCCCTTTTTTTTTGAAAAAAAAAGCAGGGATCGACGCGAAGTTTTTCTCATGCCGGAAAGTAAACAGACACTTACACACCATGCCCTGTTGCATTAATTTCACGTAGCGCCCTGAGGCCCGAACCGGTCGTCCCTGACGCGTTACGATGGTCCGCTTTAATCGGATTATCCGGCTTTTTCAGGTTTCCACGAGCAGCTGTAGTGCAGTCTTCCTGACGCCTGCGAATCGGCAGATCCCTCCGCAGTGATGCGGAAACGAAGCGCCGCAATGGACCCGAGGATCAGCTGAGCAGACGCAGCAGCAGGCGGTTGCGCGTTATGACGAACATCAGAATGTCAGGTTTCCGGGCGTTCTTGTGCGGTTTCCGCATCCGTTTGCGGATCCTGTGACAGCTTGCTGCCGGTGCGGAGTCGCTTTGATTCAAGTCTCGCTGCACTGGATAATGGCAGGTCTGAAACTGCGCCTGCAGTCGCCTGCTGCAGAACCAGCCGACCGCAGGGTACAGAGCCCGCTGTTTCCGTCTGGCTCGGTTGTCTGCCGACCTGGTGAACGTGTGGGGCATGCCAGCATTCATACGTACGGAAGCCGCACGCGGGAAACTGCTCCAAATACGGTCGTTCGCTTTGCCAATCTGCACGTCTTCGCAGACGCTCTCCGCATCTCATTCAGGATTCCCGCCAGCAGCTGTCAGCGAAAGGAAAAACATGCCCGCAATTCCTCGTGAGTTGATCCTCCGACAACTGCTTGACAAACGCGCTGCCGGAGTACCGATTATCGGTGGTGGCGCCGGGACCGGAATCAGTGCGAAGTGCGAAGAGGCGGGCGGAATCGATCTCATCGTCGTCTATAACTCCGGGCGTTACCGGATGGCTGGGCGCGGTTCCCTGGCGGGGCTGCTGCCGTATGGCAATGCGAATGAGATTGTGCGTGAGATGGCTTCCGAAGTGCTTACGGCGGTTTCAGAAACGCCCGTTCTGGCAGGCGTCTGCGGAACAGATCCATTCATGCTTCGCGATGCATTTCTTCGCGAGCTGCGGGATCTTGGTTATTCCGGGATTCAGAATTTCCCGACCGTCGGGCTGATCGACGGTGTGTTCCGAGCGAATCTGGAAGAGACCGGGATGGGATTCGGGCTGGAAGTGGACCTGATTGCTGCAGCACACGAAATGGACCTGCTGACTACACCCTATGCTTTTGATCCGCAGCAGGCTGAACAGCTGACTGCGGCCGGAGCAGACATCGTCGTGGCTCACATGGGGCTGACAACGTCGGGAACAATCGGTGCTCAGACAGCCCTTTCGCTGGAAGCAAGCGTTTCGAAAGTTGCGGAAATCATGCACGCTGCACGCTCAATCCGCAGTGATGTGCTTGTGCTCTGTCATGGCGGCCCGATTGCAATGCCGCAGGACGCCGAATTTGTGCTCCAGGCGATTCCGGAACTTGATGGATTCTACGGAGCCAGTTCCATGGAACGGCTGCCGGTCGAGCGGGCACTGACGGAGCAGGTCCGCAGCTTCTGTGCAATTCGGCGCTGAACAGCACCTGAGGGTTACTGTGCGAAACATCGGGTGAGGCAACGACGCTGCTGCATCGACTTCAGGCGAGCAGTTCCGTGGCACGTTCCCAGCCACCGTTTCAGTCGGTCAGTCCGGCCTGCTGCATCAGTGTTCGGGTGGAATCATGGGCCTCACGAACCCACGCCTCAATCTGATCAGGTTCCGGGGAATACTCCAGCTCGATCGACATCACCCCATTGAATTCCAGCTGCGGAAGCTGCTTCAGATAGGGAAGAAAATCCACAACTCCGCGACCAGGCGGCAGGTCTCCATGCTTCTTTCCGTCGCAGTCAGAAATATGGCAGTGAATTGTGCGCCCCCTCAGGCCTGCCAGCTGATCCGCAGGAACACCTGCAAGGTGCAGGTGGGAAATATCAAGGTTGGCCTGGAATGCCGGGTGATCAACATCCTGCAGAAACGCCTGCATCGTGTCTGCGGAATTCACCAGTGAGAGCGGGAATGGTTCCAGTTCCAGAGCGATCTGCAGGTCTCTCTCTGCGGCGTAGTCGGCCAGTCTCCGGCAGTTATCGACACCGGTCTGCCACTGCTCCTGTGGCGGAATGACTTCCTGGTTCCAGATGTATTCACCGATGACCAGCAGCAGGTTGTGAGCTTCCAGTTCATAGCACAGATCGATGAACTTGCGGCAGCGATCCATGTGGAAACGCTGCACCGCTGGATTGAAGTCAATCAGTCCGACGGCCACACAGCAGACAGAGATGATCGGGAGATCTGCGGCGGAGCATTCTCGACGAATTCGAGCCCGCTCGCGGATGTCGATGTCCAGCGGGTCAGTAAAGATATCGATGGTGTCAAAGCCAATCTGCTTTGTTGCCCGAATTCCCCACGCAGTGTCGCGCCCGGATTGCGCCCAGGCACTGTTGATCAGACCAAGTTTCACAGCATGCTCCTGATGACTGCTGATGATTGCCGAAGATTCAACGCCGGAGCGTACCCAAATCCTTCAGCGGAGAAAAACGAGCAACGCCGCGTGAGGCCGGCAATTCAGGCCGGGGTCGACAGCAACTTTCTGCTGGAATTGTGCGTCACTGTTTCAGCCGGGTCTCGCGAATCTGCTGCAGCCAGACACGAGCTGCAGCCCGCGCCGGTACATCATGCAGCACCCAGCGATCGGAGTGATTGACAAAGCTCGTGGAATGGAATTCGATCCCGGCAAGATCCGGTTTGTGCTGCATCAGCCAGCGCCGAGTTGACTCCGTCTGCGATCCTTCGCCACAGATGAACTGCGGACGATCCTGCAGTCGCTGGAGCCGTGTGATCGCGGACTCGGGGTCGGAGTCAGGAAAAGGCCAGCGGCGAACACCGTCGTAATGGCTGCAGGGAAGGAATGCAGTCCATAATGCTGATATCTGGTCGTCGTGCAGCCCCAGAGCGTTGCACGCAATCGCACCACGAGAGAATCCGGAAAGCACAACACATGCGGAATCTCCCGAGTAACGGCTGCAGACCTGCTGCAGAATCTGCTGCCAGAATCTGAGCGTTGCAGCAGGCCGGTATTCCGGTGGGTCTCCCCACCAGGTTGCAGCAATGCTGCTGCCATCCGCATTCAGGAATGGCAGTGAGAGCCAGATCCAGTCACGGCCATCTGTCAGACCATAACCAAGGCTGCAGTCTTCCGGCATACCTGTACACACATCACCGAGAGCATTACGAAAACCGCCGTTGCCCGGAAGTTCGACAAGGACCGGCCACCGCTTCTCGGGATTCCAGTTGTCGGGCAGATACAGCACTGCCGCTGGACCGGACGGATCGTCAGCAGCCCGGATGCGGACTCTTCGGCCGGCTGCCGCCGGACCGCTCTGCAGGAATGGTTCCGGCCGCTGCAGATCGGGCTGCGATTCTGACAGCAGCCTGAATTCCGAGTTCTGCTGGGCAACAACAGGAGTTCCTGTCAGCAGCAGTACCGACAGTGTTATGAGTGTCTGAAAGAATCTGCACGCCTCAACTTGTCGGCACATGATCGATTTTCCCGAGCAGGTGGAACATTATGGCTGCTCAGGCCAGCAGCCCGGATCGGTCAGCCGAGCCGGCGGAATGGTCAGTTCACGCTGGCCGTTGAGAACAGAAACAGGATACAGAGCCAGACCAGTCCCAGGATATGCCAGAAGCAGGCTGCAAATGTCACGCCCCACGAGTACTCGTGATCATAACGATCTGCAAATGCAGACAGAGTCACCCAGAGGAGCACGGACTGGGCGACCACAAAATGCATGCCGTGCAGGGCGGTCATCATGATGACGAAACCGTGAACGCCAAGCTGCGCGGCAGCGGCGGAACTTTGCCCCTTGTCAATTGCCCACAGCCCATACCCCTGGACCGCCACAAACGCCATTGCGGAAATCAATGCTCGCAGCAGAGACTTGCGAAACAACTGCTGCTGTTCCTTCCGCACATACCCTCGAGCCTGTTCGAGATAAACGCTGCCCACACCAAGCAACCCGGTGCTGATCAGAAATGCTGCCGGGATACGCAGCTGATCAGAGGCAGTCTGTCTGCCAAATATCCAGCCCAGCAGCACGCCGACCGTTATCACAGTAATTGCCTGAGCAATCGTCGCCAGAAAAAAACGACGAGCAAGCGAGAGTCGGATCAGGTCCCAGCGGTCGGCCATGGTTGGTACGGATACAGCAGAGTGGAGCAAGCAGACAGGTTCGAGGGGTGGTACAGATTTCTTGTCATTTCACTGCGGCTGGCACGTCACGCAGCTCTTTCCTGATCATAGAACTCAACTGCCGCTTTGGAATGGCACCTTTTACTGAAGACCGGGAAAACAGAAGTCTGGGAACTGAACCCGCACCAACCTGCTTGTACAGAGTGACATGCCGGGCAACGTACTGCTGGGGAATACCGGAAGCCAGTTCCTGCTGCAGTTTGTCTCCGCCCACCATCGTCGCGGCCTTGCTGTAGGCTGCCGCCGGTGAAGGAAGTGTACTGAAGAGCCAGTCATGGAACTCCGGAAATGCTTCCGCGTTGCATCGCCACACTGCTATGGAAATCTGACTCAGTTCACAGGAACCAGCGTGGCTGCCCGATCCCGATGACGCATCATTGCACGCTCGTTCCAGTGGCACCGGTAACGTCAGGACACCGACACGGCCCTCGAATTCGTCGATCACTTCCTTGATTGAAGAATGGATTTCGCGGCAGTGAGGACAGGTGTAGTCAAACAGTTCCACGAAGTGCAGCTCAGCATTGCCCGGGCCCAGTCGCGGCCAGTGATCAACCACCAGTGTGATGGGCTGCTGCTGTCCTGCAACTGTAACCTGCTTCAATGTCGGAAGGGGACTCGCAGGCTCTGACACTTCATCGGCGACCAGCAGCAGCGAATGGTTGAATGCGGCAAACAAGCCCGGAGCAAAACTCAATGTGAGTGAGCGCTGGGGGATTGCTGTCCCGCGCAGATTACCCGATGCAGCAGCGGGACGCACGGATGACACCGGTGCAGAAAAAACGTCCGCTGCGGGCGGAGCAGGTTCAGCCGCTGCCGGGCCCTGACCCGGTGCTGCAAACTCGCTGCTGGCAGCCGGTGTCTGGACTCCGGGAGCGGCGAAGGTTGCACCTGAAGCAGCAGGTATTTCCCCCGGTGCAGAGAACGTGTCTCCCGGTGCAGCGAAATCAGCAGCGGGATCCGCAACGAGTTGCATGTCCTGCTGCAACCACTCAGGAACTTCCACTTCGAAGGCCGCTTCGGTTTCGGTTGTACTTTGCAGCGTAATCAGCAGTGCCACGGAAATCAGACTGCTGCCACCCGCCAGTTGTCGGTTTCGCAGCGGTGTGCACTTCCAGACAATTGAGCAACTGGCCAGTGTGAGTCCGCAGCAGTGAGCAGCAACACACCACGGACAGATGTGCTTCAGGACAAACACCTGCAGGCCAATGAACCAGATTGCAGCCGCCGCAGCAGCAAAGAATCCAAACTGAAGTACCATCCAGAGCTGCTGCCGCAGCTCTTCGGGGGCGGGGCGTCTGACCAGCAGCAGCAGACTGAGCATGGTGAGGTAAAGTCCAGCAGCGGGGACACTCACCGGAACACCCAGCACTTTTGACCACTCACTATTGAGCACATGGCCGCAGTCAATGGTTCCCCCGGATCCGCATCCGATCAGCGGTTGCATGCTGAATGCAGTCCACGCCAGGTAGCTGGATATTCCCAGTCCGACCAGGCACACCGATCGCAGAAATTGTACCTTTGCCATGGACAGCTCCATTCTGTGTTCACCTGCCACAGTAGCTGCCAGAGCCTCCGGTTGTGATTGCGATGTCGACATGCGGGGAGCTTTCCGGGAATGTGGCACGCGCCGTCGTGAGCCTGTTCAACCGCGATTCTGGTTACAAGAGTCTGTTTTTTTCACGCAGGTGTTCTGCGCTCAATCGATGTTGTCTGAGTGACCCCGGCGCCTGCCGGAAGAGGAAATCCCGGCAACGGAATGTGCCTGCCTGAGTGACTACAGAACATCTGAATTATACACTGTCTGAGCGGAATGGTGGTGGAATTCGCAATTCGTGCAGTTCCTTTCGGGTTCCATTTGCCGTTTTCCGGTTCTGTTCTGCTGAATCTGATCTCTGATGAGTCATCAGCAGCGGGAAGCAGGCTGAAGCAGTGCCTGCCGCAGTGGTTATGTGGATTGATGGGAATGGGCTGGAATGCCGGAAAAGTGCGAAGGTCAGGAAGGGGCGGGCGTCCGCGATTCCGCAGAGCTCTTTCGTTTCCGGTGTCATCGGCCAATGCGGTAACCGCCTCAGGACTGTGACTTCAGGTTGCAGAAGTCAGGCGACGCCCGCTGTTTCAAGGAGAACGATCCGTGCAGCGCTTCATGATCCTGACTCTGGTGGTGCATCTGGGAGCCGTGTTTTCTGCTGTGGCAGACGAGCCTGTCGTTCCAACTCGCGCGGCATGGACCGCGTCACAGGTGAAGGGAACTCCGGAGCCGCCGCCTCCCTATCAGATTACCCCCGCATTTCCGCTGCTGACGTTTCGCCAACCGCTTGATCTGACCGCACCGGAGGGCAGCGATCGCCTGTATGTGCTGGAGCAGCAGGGACGAATCCTGTCGTTTCCAGCGCGGGCAGACGTCGCCGCTGCAGATGAGGTGCTCAACCTGAAATCGGTGCGTGATCAGGTTTCGGCAGCCTACGCCATCGCCTTTCATCCCGATTTTGCTCAGAACCGCCTGTTCTATGTGTGTTACATCGAAGGCGGAGATCGAGAGGACGGCTCTTGTGTCTCAGAATTCCGGATGCAGCCAACGGACCCGCCGACTGCGGATCCGAACTCCGAACGGCAGTTGATTCGCTGGTGGTCCGGCGGGCACAACGGCTGCAGTCTGCAGTTTGGTCCTGACGGCATGTTGTACATCTCAACCGGGGACGGTGGAGCTCCTTCTCCACCTGATCCGCTGCAGGCGGGCCAGGACTGCAGCAATCTGCTCAGCTGTATCCTGCGTATCGATGTGCGTGCTGCCGACGACGGCAGGCCGTATCGGATTCCGGAGGACAATCCATTCCTGCATCTTGAGGACGTGCGACCGGAGATCTGGGCGTTTGGGTTTCGCAATCCGTGGCGGATGAGTTTTGATCGTCGCACAGGAGATCTGTGGGTCGGTGATGTCGGCTGGCAGCTCTGGGAAATGATCCATCGCGTCGAACGTGGAGGAAATTACGGCTGGCCGATCATGGAAGGTCCGCAGACAGCTGTGCCGGGGATACCGCAGGGACCAGCCCCCATTTCGCCGCCGGTGGTCTGGCATCCGCATTCCGAAGCCGCCTCAATGACCGGCGGATTTGTTTATCGCGGCAGTCGCCTTCCGGAGCTGCAGGGAGTGTACGTCTATGGAGATTACCAGACCGGACGTGTGTGGGGCTTACGATATGAGAACGGGCAGGTGTCCTGGCACGAAGAGCTTGCTCAGACGCCGCTGCAGCTGGTGAGTTTTGGTGAGGATTCTGCAGGAGAACTGTATCTGCTGGACTATCAGAGAAGTCAGCAGATCTGGCAGCTGTCGCCGCAGCCCCCTCAAAAGGAATCTCAACAGTTTCCCCGACTCCTCAGCGACACCGGAGTTTTTCGCGACGTTGCTCGACAGCTGCCCGAAGCAGGTGTGCTGGAATATGACATCGCGGTTGCACAGTGGCAGGACGGGGCAGCTTCAAAGCGCTGGCTGGCGCTGCCCGGTTCGGAACCGCTCCGACGCGAGGGTGGTCGCTGGATGTATCCGGATGGCGCCGTGCTGGTGAAGACGTTGAGCGTGCAGCTGGACATCGGTGATCCGTCCAGCAGACACCACCTCGAGACTCAATTGCTGCATCGTCACGACGGAGTCTGGCGTCCCTATACTTATCGCTGGAATGAACAGCAGACCGACGCCGAACTGGTGTCTGCAGATGGAGACGCAAGGCAGCTGGAGATCAGAGACCCTGATGCTGCCGGCGTTCGACGGTTACTGGAGTGGAGGTTTGCGGCCCGCAGTGAATGTCAGGTGTGCCATAACCCGTGGGTGGAACTGCAGACTGCCGGACTTGGGATTCAGTCTGCATCTCCGCTCGGATTCAATCCGGCACAGCTGCACACTGCGACTGCTGCGGGGGAACAGCAGACTGATGTACTCCGACTTGCCGGCTGGCTGCGGAATGTGGAAGCAGTACCTGCATCTGCGCAACTTGCAGCAATCGGAAGCCCTGAGGCTGAAATTGATTCGCAGGTCCGTTCATGGCTGCACGTCAACTGCAGCCATTGCCACCAGCCGCACGCAGGCGGAAGTGCACTGATTGATCTGCGTCGAGAAACTGATCTGGACCGGATGCAGTTACTGGGACAGGTGCCGCTGCGCGGTGGCTTCGGCATTTCCGGGGCAAGGCTGATTGTTCCTGCGGATCCGGAGGGTTCAGTGCTTCTGTATCGAATCGCTTCGTGTGCCGGCGGACGCATGCCGCGCATGGGTGCCACGCTGCCGGATCGGTCAGCGATTGCTGCCGTGCACGAGTGGATCGCGCGGATGCCGGCGGAGGATTCTGAGGAGTCTGCAGCGTATCGGGCTGAGGTGCAGCATGTTCGGTCATCATTGCAGCG
The DNA here is from genome assembly GCA_023260695.1 of Planctomycetaceae bacterium. Classification (GTDB taxonomy): domain Bacteria; phylum Planctomycetota; class Planctomycetia; order Planctomycetales; family Planctomycetaceae; genus SXXK01. The sequence continues at coordinate 3,985 of JALQUR010000446.1, read as the reverse complement.
GGCTGCCGCTCTTGAGGACACTGCACGGCATTCGTTGTTGCAGCAACTGGTCGGGACAACGCGTGGAGCGTTGGCTGCGTTGATGGAGTTGCAGAAGAATGCCGCGGGGCGTCCGCTTGCCGAGGAGATTGCTCTGGTCTCTGCCGGAAGTACGCAGTTGGCAGCCAGTGATCTGTTTGCCGGTTATCTTCCAGCTGGTCAGTTTCGTGGGGCTGGTGGTCGCGGCACTGATCTGCAGGCACTGCTTGCGCTGACAGGAGACGCTGGCCGCGGCCGTGAGGTGTTTCGTCGCGAAGGGAGTGTGTCCTGCGTCAGTTGTCACAAGGCTGAGGGACGAGGTGTTGCACTGGGACCGCCACTCGACGGAATTGGCCGACGGATGCGACGAGAGGAAATCCTGAGTCAGATTCACGACCCCTCGCGGCGAATCGAGCCGGCATATCTGATGTGGTCGGTAGAGACGACACAGGGGCTAGTCCACACAGGACTGCTGAGGCAACGAACAGCCGAAAAACTACAGTTGCTGATGGTCGGAAACCGACTGCTGGAGATTCCTTCTGACGAAGTGGAATCTCTCAACGTGCAGCAGAAATCACTGATGCCGGAACAGCTGCTGCGGGATCTGACCATTCAGGAATCTGCGGATCTGCTGGAGTATCTTGTCTCCCTGGTTGAAACCGTCTCCGAAAACCCTGAAAACTCTCGCTGAAGCAGTGAACTTCGGGCGACCTTCTGGCGGTTGTCTGGCGAACGGGGCTGCGACAGTGCGTTGCAACGGCGTTCAGTGCCGTCATGCAGGGCCGTCTGGTTCGGATCAGCTCGAGAAGACTGATGGGGCTCCCTGAGCGGTGTTCCTGCAGATCTGGAGAAGAAGTAATGACGAAGAAGAAGGCAGTCATTCTGGTCAGTGGCGGCCTTGATTCCGCGACAGCTCTGGCAATTGCTCGCGATCAGGGTTTCGAACTGCATGCGATCTCATTTGACTATGGGCAGCGGCATCGGCATGAGCTGAACGCTGCGGCAGCAATCTGTAATGCCAACGATGTGGTCACTCGGGTTGTGTTTCCAGTGGCGACAGAGATCTTTCGTGGTTCTGCACTGACCAATGATATTCCTGTGCCTCACAACCGCGACGAAAGTGACCTGTCAGCGGGGATCCCGGTGACCTACGTGCCGGCTCGCAACACGATCTTTCTGGCAGTGGCGCTTGGGCTTGCAGAGTCCATTGGTGCGTATGATCTGTTTGTCGGAGTGAATGCCGTTGACTACAGCGGTTACCCCGACTGTCGTCCGGAATACATAGCTGCCTTTGAGGAGTTGGCCAGTCTGGCGACGAAGGTTGGGGTAGAAGGGCAGCGGATTCGCATCCATGCCCCACTGATCACAATGACCAAGGCAGAGATTATTCGAACCGGTCTCGGGCTGGGAGTGGATTATGGATTGACGCACAGTTGTTATGACCCACGCGAGGATGGGACTTCCTGCGGTGAGTGCGATTCGTGTCAGTTGCGACTCCGAGGATTTGCGGAGGCTGGCGCTGTCGACCCGATTCAGTATTGCTTTGCGTGAATTCCATAGGTGCCATGCAATGACTGGCAGATGAGCATGATGCGTTGGATGTGAAGTTCGAACAGATCGTGCTGATGATGGACTGGTCAGTACGAAGTGGCTGGCAGTCGGTGTAAGTTCCTGAAAAGTGAGTATGTGATTGATGAGAGAGACGGAAGATTCAGTAGACATCGAAGCTCAGCAGCGTGCAGCGCGAGGGATTGTTGATGTCATTGAAAACCTGATTCGAGATGCTCAGCGGGAAACACGCCCGCTGGAAGTTGATCCGGGGCGCAGTGAGTTATTCGAGTGCTTTGTGCAGGCCGAACAGCAGGGACTGATTCCGAATGATGCGGAATCTGCAGCGGCGGCTGATGATGATGAAGATGAGTGCCTGCTGAGTCCCGATCTGCTCTGCCGACAGCTGGCGCGTCGCTGGGGACTGGACATGGCGGCGAGGGAGGCTCAGGCGATGCAGACGCGACTTCCTGCAGACCAGCTGGAACGTATGCGACTGCTCTGGTCGGTCATGCGGATGTGGATGGAGTGGAAGTATGCATGGCAGCGGTGGCCGGAGCATCATGGTGCTGCTGCAGATGGTTCACGCAACCTGAGCGATTCTCAGCCGGATGATGATGCCGAAGCGGAGTGATTCAGCGGCTGGTTGCTGCGGCATTGTTATCCGCGAGGATGGCAGCGGCGGTGTACTGACTTCAGCCGACTATGTTCAACGTGCGTGTAGACCTGCGTCGTTCTGATGCTCGCGTGTCCCAGCATTTCCTGAAGTGCTCGGATGTCGGCACCTCCTGCCAGCATGTGTGTTGCGAAACTGTGTCGCAATGTGTGCGGGCTGATTTCTCCGCAGCCGATGCGTGCTGCGTAGCGACGAATGAGTGTCCAGACAGATTCGCGGCTGAGTCGTCGACCGCTGCGGCTCAGGAAGACCCAGTCATCGTCGGTTGCTCGAACAGTACTCAGAACTGATCGCTCGGAATCGAAATAGGCCTCGAGTGCACTGACGGCGACTGGGTTGAGTGACACCAGTCGTTGCTTGTTTCCTTTTCCGGTACAGCGACAGTACATCTCTCCGGGGAACAGATTCTCGCGCCGCAGATGGACCAGTTCGGAGACGCGGCAGCCGGTGGCGTACAGGACCGCAAAGATCGCTCGGTCTCGCAATGGAAAACGATCCACGGGAGACTGTGGTGCAGCGAGCAGCTGGTCAACCATCTCCGGACTGAGCACTCGAGGCAGACGTTCCCAGAGCTTGGGAGAGCTGACAAGATCAACGGTGCTCTCTGCAACAACGCCTTCCAGCATCAGGTAGCGGAAGAACATCCGAATGGAGACCAGATTGCGGCCGATGGAACTCGCTGCAAGACTGAGCCCCTGCAGGTAATCAAGGTACTGCGTAATTGTCTGTACGTCGATGTCGTGCAGATTCACTCGACGGTGCTGCCTGTTCCATTCAAAGAACCGATTCAGGTCGCGAGCATAAGCGTCGAGCGTATTTTTCGACATGCCGCATTCAGCATCCAGATAGTGCAGAAATCCGCCCAGCCACGACGACGGATCTGTGAACGTCCGCAGCGTGAACTTGCTGCCCACAGGAGGCCGTTTGCGACGAACCATGATTCTGATCCGGATTCCGGGATGCTGCCTGACACCTTGATGCTGGCCGATTCCTGCCTGAACTCCGTTGCGATGCTCTTGATTTCAGAGAGCGACCGGAAGGTGACGGGAAGGTGAGCATGCGACTCTTCCAGTGTTCCCCATCGACCATTGAAGGCGAGTGATCCACGGACTGTTCGAGTGGATTGACGCGACCAGAGTACAGCAGATCCGGATTGTGCCGATATCGATGAATTTATCGATTATTCCGCGCTGCAAACCGGCAGCTGATGAGAGCCAGTGTTCCCCTCGTTATCTTCCCCTCGTTATCAGGTGCGGCGAGCCCCCGGTGCCACCCACCGGACGGCTCATTGGCTGAGCGAACTGCAGCGAGAAACCAGCTGACTGAACGAAGCGCGGCGGTTGGTGGCGGGACTGGCCGAGTCAACCGAACTGTGGGGGAAGCACCACATGTGGCCAGTCGGCGAGGCAGCATCAACTGAACAGCTTGCCCTTTGGCTCGTGACTGCTTTTCTGCACGGTTGCTTCTGCCACACCCACCACGAGTCGGCATCGACGAGGGCTCGAGGCGGAGAGGCTTCAATTCTCAGGCCCTGACAACCTCAGGACGACTAATTAAGGGCTACACCTAGGGCTACTTACTTATGTTAATATTTAATACAACCAGTCCAACACTTCAGTGCCCCGCAACTTCTGAGTGTCACACGCCCCCCTCCTTGAAAGGACAGGCATTGTTTGTGTATGTGTTTGCCCAGTTGTTTGTGTTTCTGTCGGCTCGTTTCTTCTTTTTCCGGTCCTTTCTTTC
>JALQUR010000430.1 GCA_023260695.1 Planctomycetaceae bacterium | reverse complement strand
TAATGGTCGATGAGGCCCACTCATTTGGCGTTTTTGGGGACCGCGGTCTTGGCTTAGCGGAAGCTCATGGAGTACTGGACGGCGCTGATTTTCTAGTTGGCACTTTTTCCAAAAGCTTAGCTGGTATTGGTGGTTTTGCTGTATCGAACCATCCTGACTTTAACTTTCTGAGAGTTGCAGCAAGAGCTTACATGTTCACTGCATCATCCTCTGCAGCGAGCGTTGATCGCAGAACACCAGAATCGGAGTTCTTCGCGGGCGCCGGCGACGATCGGGGTCTGCAGAGCCCGCCTGCGGGCCGGATGTTCCTCGTATGCCGGCATACAGTCACTCGGAGCGTGAATGACAACCGCCCCCTGTTCGCGGCAGCGGGTCAGCAACTGATTAAGTCGTGGCAGGAATTCTTCCATCCTGCGGACAGCGTTCAGACAGTGATGGCGATCCCAGACATCACAGACAATGACCGCCGTCTCCGCCGCATTCCATGCCTGCGAACGCTCCACACGCGCATAGACCGGCTGACCGTCACCAGTGGCGAGCACCCGTTTCTGAACTCGCAGACTCAGTTCCAGCGTTTCATCGCCGCTTGCAACGGAGCAGAGCAGTCCGGCCATCACAATTCCTTTCAGCAATCTCCTGAGCTGGCTGTCATTCATCGTTGCTCTCCCCGGCAATAACTTCGTGACCCACGGACTGTCCTCCACAGCTGAAAAAAACCCTGCATCTGCACCCCTGTCGCCGTCCCTGGCGGCCTGTTGACAGCCGAAACAACGCCAAAACGCCACAAAAAAACCGCAAACCGCTGTTTCCTGCCAGGATCAATTACCACCTGCGGCGGAGAAGAGGTTAATATTTTTTGTATGAACCCTCCAGCAATACTCATGCACTGGTCTGTGCCGATCGGAACCGTTCGCGGCGTTTCGTTCCGGCTCAGCTATCTCGTGCTTGTATTCGTTGCTGCCATCGCAGTTCAGTGCCACATTTCGCTGTCAAGCGGATTGCTTGCGGGAGTGATCATGACCTGCAGCCTGATTGCATTTCAGGCCGGTCAGCTGGCTGTCGCGCGAGACCGAGTTTTTTATCGTGGCCCGGTACTGCTCTGGCCTGGTGGATCCTTTCTGCTCACAAGGCCCGTGTATCAGTCGGCGGAACTTGCATCATCAATCGCCCTCGCCGGCCTGCTCACAACCAGCCTGCTGACAGGTACAGCTGCCGTACTGATCTGTGCGGAACTGCCCAGCTTTCCCACAGAACTCCTGGTTCCGTTCGCTGTCCCGGTCGGTTTGCTTACAGCGCAGTCAGACCCGTGGGTAACTGCTTTGATTTCCATGTTCTATGTGAACTGGAGTCTGTTGATCCTGAACTTGATTCCAATTCCACCGTTCGCAGCCAGTGCCTTCACGACTGGTGGCTTTCGTGGTGAAATCGACGGAGACCTTACAGAGGCCGTTTCGCTGCGAGTGGGGTTTCTGCTGGCGGGGCTGGTGCTTGTGTTAAGCGTCGTGCTGAATCTGGTGTTCCTCACAGCAATCTTCGCCACTGTACTGCTGATGCTGATGCACGACCATCGTCGTTACGTGGAAGCCCATGTTGTTCGGGAAATCCAGCAACAGTATGAAGCCTACCGCAGAAGGAACAACGAAGAGGATTCCTTCCAGTTCGGCAGTTTCGGATCGGAATACCCTGCTAGTTTCCGAAGTTCACATTCCGACCGGGAAGAAGAACTCAGCCAACCCGGTGTGTCATCTGCAATGGCCACCCCAATGCCGCAACGCTCCTCCGAAGAAGAGCTGGACCGAATCCTGCAGAAGATACACACCAGCGGCAAGGCTGCTCTTTCACCTGAAGAGCTGGAAACCCTGCAGCGACTCAGCAGCCGACTGCGTGACCGTCGGCGCTGATGTGCCGCTGACAGGCAGAAGCCGCTCCCGCAACTTCTTCAGCTTGCAGAGCATCCTACAATCTGCGCAGACCGTCCTCCTTCATCGGATTCGGAATCGCTTCATCGATCTCGTCGATTCTGCGCATGGTCTCCGCATCCAGAATCAGCGGGATTGCTTCGAGGCTTTCGTTAAGCTGTTCAACACTTGTCGCGCCGATGATCGTGGACGCCACGAAGTCATGCTGGCGACTCCACGCTACGCTCAACGCCGTTACGCTGACTCCGATATCTGCTGCGATTACCTGCAACCGGGACACTGTTTCGCGACTGCGATCATTCAGGAATCGATCTGCCAGCCTCTGCTGACGCTCACCAAGACTGCGGTATTCACTGAATCGAGCACCTTCAGGATATCCCTGCTGGTACTTTCCTGTCAGGACTCCGCCGCCGAGCGGTGAAAACGGGAGCAGTCCGATATTTTCCTTACGGCAGACCTGTGCCAGTTCACTCTCACATCGCCTGTTGATGAGGCTGAAGTTATTCTGAATAGTGTCGTATCGACTCAGACCATACTGCTCAGCCACCGCAAGGCTTTTCATCACACCCCAGCAGGTCTCGTTACTGCACCCGATCGCTCGAATTTTCCCCTGGTGCACCAGTTCCGTGAGCGGTTCCAGCACTTCTTCATAGCGCATTCCATGATCGGGCCAGTGCGTCTGATACAGGTCAATATAATCCGTCTGCAGCCGCTTCAGGCTGGCATCAACAGCGCGAACCAGCTGCACACGATCCAGCGCCGAATGCCCATGCCGTACCGGCGGCACGAACCAGCCATGAGCAGGCCCGGTAATCTTTGTGGCGACGATGACGGATTCACGCGGTTTTGTTTTCAGCCAGCGACCAACGATTTCTTCCGTGCGACCATAGGTCTCCGCCATCGGTGGAACCGGGTACATCTCTGCAGCATCATAGAAGTCAATTCCGGCTGCGTAGGCGCGATCCATGATTTCAAACGACAGCCTCTCATCGCACTGACTGCCAAATGTCATGGTCCCCATGCAAATGTCCGAAACCGTAATCCCGCTTCCGCCAAGTCTCCTGCGCTGCATTTTCCTGTATCCCTCATTCGGCTGAGTCTCTTCGGCGGCCACCTGCTGCCGCTCTTCCGGCCTCATTGTCGAATTCCTGGAGCATGCTGTCGAGTCTGCAGTCCAGGACACTCCAGCGTTGCACTTCTCTGATGGTGCTGATTTCCTACAATCGTGGTCTGTTCAGCCGGCCGGCAATGCAGTTCCAGGACAGCTTTCTGTTATGGAATCCTGTTCCGGTCCTTCAGGACTGCCCCCCGCAGTCGGCTCATCCACCGCTGCCGCCAGCCCTGTAGTCTGCCCATGCCTCTGAGAATCATCGCCGGAAAATACCGCCGTCGGCTCCTGAAAACACCAACTACCGATCGTACGCGACCGTACACCGATCGAGTGCGACAGATGACCTTCGATCGTCTTGGCGCTTTTGTCCCCGGGGCACGCGTTGCCGACATCTTCGCAGGAGTCGGCACGATGGGGATGGAAGCTGTCAGCCGCGGTGCCGCATCCTGCGTTTTCTATGAAGCCGATCCGGAAATCCACCGCCTGCTGCAGGACAACATCAGCACCATTGCACCAGATGAGCGGACCATCTGCTGCCGCACAGATATTCGCCGTACCTCATTTCGGCCTCGAGGTGGTGACGACTGTATTCCCTACACACTGGTGTTCTTTGATCCACCCTATCGTATTGCCGACCAGATCGGCCCGGGCGGCAGCCTGGCCGCCCCTCTGAAACTGCTGGCACGTGACACGGTCACGACCCCGGATGCAATCATGGTCCTGCGAACACCCGAACGTTTTGACATGCCCGAAGTCCGAGGCTGGCAGGTCCATGACTGCTGGGAACTGTCGTCGATGCTCATCTGGATCATGACACGTCCCGGAGCATGGGAAGACGAGGCTGAAGATTAGCTCGCGGTTCAGCGACGTCGCTGCCAGACGCCACGACGCTCAAGTCGCGCCCGGCTTTCCGCAATTCTCAGCTGCGGTTCAAGCGCTGCAGGCAGCCCGAATCGATCAAGCAGCTCGGCCATCCCCTGTGCAAGACTGAGCTCATTCACCAGCGTTCCATCCGTCAGTCGCAGCCAGGCCAGCTCACGGCCGTAGTGGTCCTGTCCCTGCCGCTGAAGCTGGACAGATTGCCCCTGCAGGAGTGATCGCAGCCAGGCGGCCGACTCCTGACCATGGAACTCGCCTTGCTGATCGTGATGTGCTGTTTCCGGGGCATCGATCCCCAGCAGACGAACCCGACGGCCGTCTTCAAGCACCACCGTATCTCCGTCTGTGACAGAACGTACTGTTACCGTCTCAGGGAGTGGCAGCTGATCTGCTGTCGATCCGGGCACCACAGTCACCCTGAGCACAAGCAGCAGCAGTCCAGACAGGAGCGCCCGCTGCGCCGGGGTTGAACGCCGGAGCAGTCTGTGACAGTGTTCGCGATCGATCCACCTGCTGCTCATGCAGCTGCTTTCCGAGCGGGGTGCGTGACATTCACCAGACACGTGTACAATGGCGTTCGATGCTGCCATGTCGTCCAGGAACGTTCAAGGCAGCCGGCCCCGGCATCAGCCGAAAACCTGTTTCCGCCGTCAGAATCGACGATTGCGCGGTTTCGTCTGCCCGCAGCGTCGCCTATTCTCCGCATCAGCACAGACAACGGCAATGCACGATTCGCCGCTGCCCACTGTCTGTGACCAGTTGTTTCCTCCATTTCCGGCTCAATCCATGGATGCGTTCACCATCACTCTCAAGGACCTGCTGCTGCTGACGCGCGACCGCAGGGCGCTGATCATCCTGGTGGCAATGCCAATGGTGATTATCGCCATTGTTGGCGGATCCACTGGCCGGCTGCGAGCTGCCCGACTGCAGAATCAGATGGGGCTGCAGATTGAAGTCGCAGACTTCTGCAACACGAATGCTTCACAGCGGCTTGCCGGTTTTCTGGCGGGATACGACAGCGTACTGATCCGCCCGATGGATCTTCCCGCTGCCAGTCCGGATGAATCCCGCCTGCTGATCCGCGATCTCCCGTTCAGCGAGGGAACAGATGTGCGACTGGTCATCGGTCATCGGTTTGAGGAACTTGCTCGGGCAAGGCCTCCGCGAGAAATGACAGCTCCGGATGAAACTGCCCGCTCGCGAGGACTGGATGCCCTGGATCTGGAACTCATCTGGGAAAAGGATGATGCCGACCCCATGATGAAGGGGCTATCAAAAGCCCTGATCGCACTTTCTCTCCAGAATGCTCTGCTCCCCGTGATTGCTGAGAAAGTCCCCGTCTTTCGAGGCGCCGCCCGGAATTCTGTTGTGCCCGAAGCGTGGGAACGGACAGCGGACGCTCAAACGTCGGCCGAAGATGTATCCGCCCGTGTGTATCAGTTCTTCATTCCCAGTTACACCGTGCTGTTTGTGTTTTTTCTGGTCAACATCATGGGACGTTCAATTATCGGCGAACGTGAATCAGGAACTCTGCGACGCCTGCAGGTTGCTCCCATTTCCTCCACGGCAATCCTTGTCGGCAAGACGCTGCCATTCCTGATACTCAGCCTGGTGCAGACAGTCATTCTGCTGATCAGCGGCAAGCTGCTCTTCGGCATGTCGTGGGGGGCGGAGCCGATTCTGCTGCTGCCGGTTATGCTCTGCACATCCGCGGCCGCCACTGCACTCGGGCTGCTGTTTTCCACTGTTGCTCAGACAGAATCACAGGTCAGCAGCATGGGAAATCTGATTCTGCTGTCCTGTGCCGGAATCAGCGGCTGCCTGGTCCCTCGCGACTGGATGCCTCCACTGACGCGACAGATCAGCCTGCTCACCCCGCATGCGTGGGCACTGGATGCCTATGGTGAACTGCTCACCACAGACGCGCCTTCACATCAAGCGGTGGCTGTGACCTGCGGTGTCCTGCTGCTGTTTGCGGCGTTGTTCTTTGTACTCGGACTGCTCCGCTTTCGCGTTCGCGACTGACGCCAGCGGAGCTGGTCGTGCCGTCACCGGCAGAATCTGCTGATCCGCAGCCTGTACCGGCAGATTTCTGCGCCCGGCCGCTGTGTCCATTGGAATTATGAGCCCGGGGGAATGTTCAACTTTTCCGATCAGGTTGAGTTTGACGATGAACAGACCGGGTTCGTGTACTCGAACTGATGGCTGCCTTCGCGCCATTTGCCAATGTCAGTTGCAGGACTCCCTCAGGTGATCGCCCGGGGGAACGGGAGAATTCCATGCGGAGCTGGTTCAGTCGACCCTCATCACGCTCAACACGTCGTTCAGCAAAATCGCGGGGAAGCGCATGTGCTGAGCAGCTTGAACAGCGGACTCTGCTGACGGGGAATGTCCGTATCGTCACCAGTGATGGCGCCGTCAGGCTCATCGGCGACGAATCTGATAACACCGTAAAAATCTTCACCAACTCCGGCGGGGTCTGGGCGGAAGGACTCGACACCACAACCATCAATGGTTCAAGTGCTGCTTTCAGAATCACCGAGAGCAACGCACCGCTGCAGCAGGCATTGCGAGCCGATCTGAAGAACGGAAACGACACCCTGGTCATCTCCCCGGGGACTGAATTTGATCGAGCCGTTCGGGTTCTCGGCGGGCGCGGGAAAGATCAGCTGCTGTGCGTGGGTGCCATCTTCCACCAGAACCTTGTGTTTCACGGTCATCAGGGCGAGGATGAATTCAGCAGTGTCGACAGTCAGTTCACCCGCAGCCTCGTGATCGAAGGCGGAGCGGATGCTGATCTTGTCAGTATTACCGATTCGACACTTGGACGGGGAACTCTCATCCGCACATCGCTGGGTGACGATTTGATTTCGCTGAGCGGAGTCACAGCCGGCGGACGTGTTGAGGTGGACGCCGGCTTTGACGACGATTCCATGGTTGTCAGCGAGAGTCATTTCGCAGGAAACCTGTTGTTCATCGGACGTAAAGGGCAGGATGCGGCGCGCATTGAGGCCAGCACATTTGATCGCCCGGTAACCCTCCGTGGCGGGATTGAGAATGACGCCTTTGAGATTCTCGGGGGGAACACCTTCAATCACATCTTCAGGATCAATGGTGGAAAAAATCGTCCGGATTTCACTGGCGATATTTCAGGGACAGACCAGTATCAGCTGGATCCCACCAGTATCTTCAACGGCCCGAAGAGAATTACTCGCGTTGAATCGGACGAACTTGCGCCCGGGATCGCAGACCGCTTTGATGACGCCTCCACGGGCGTAATCGCGCGAGCCAGTGCACTCGATCAGGAAGCTCGCGATCTTGCCATCAGTCAACTGGCACTGACTGTCACCGGTACCGCTGATCAGTCCTTTACCGATCAGGGCGGCGTGATTGTTACGCGGAGCAACCAGTTGACTCTCTCCGGCACAACAATTGCCGGAGCAGAAATCACTGTTGACGCCGACGCAGATGGTCTCTTCGACAACGGTACAACGATCGCTGATGCATCCGGCAACTACACCCTGGATGTGACTCTGACGCGAGCAGATCTTTACAGCGAGGTTGCTGGAAACGATGAACTGACGGGGCGCCGCAGCATTGCTGTCCGAGCGACCACAGGACCCGATAGCGGCAGCGCCACGGTTGAGGTCGATTACGTGACCGGAACGGTCGTCGAATTCGTTTCGAGCCTCGGAACATGGAACCTCGAGCTCTTCGATGATCTTGCCCCCGGCACCACTCAGAACTTCCTCAATTACGTGGATGCACAACCCGGGGAGAGTGAGGGGCGCTACACGAATTCCATCATTCACCGGTCCGTGAGTGACTTTGTGATTCAGGGTGGTGGATTCACTGTCAACAACGGTGTGATTGATTCCGTACCGCTTGACGCCTCCGTCACCAGTGAATTCTCCCCCGACCGCGGAAATATTCGTGGCACAATTTCAATGGCGCACGCTGGAGATCCGGATGTGCTGACCAGCCAGTGGTTTGTGAACACCATCGACAACCCCAGCCTTGACGACTTCAGCGGCCGACAGCATACGGTCTTCGGGCGGCTTGTAGGCAGCAGTCAGACAGTGGTAGACGCCATTGCCTCACTGGAAACCAATGACATATCGCTGATTACCAACTCCAGTGCCCTCGGCGAAGTTCCGCTCACCGGACCACTGACCGAATTCTCCCGGCTGCTTTCCGGAACAGTCTCAACAAATGCCAACAGTACTCTGATCACCGGCATTGACACGAAGTTCACCGAAGAGCTGAAGGGGTCTCTGTTCGGGCTTCGCTCTCGTATCCAGATCAATGACGAGACGTTCTACGTGGCCAGTATCGACAGTGATACCCAGCTGACCGTGACGAATGCCCCGACCTTCACGATCTCAGACTTCGCTGCTCTGACCGATTTCATCGATGATGACTTCGTGCAGTTTACGACGGTTCAGCGTGTTCTCACCTGAATCGGTCGTCATTCGTCGCCTGAACTTCTGCTTCCTGACTCCACAATCTTCTGAGCGCGATTGATGGAGTCGAGCACGGCCTGCACGTACTGCTCATCGGAAAACGGGCTCATGATGTAGGACTTCAAAGCACAGACGGGGTGGCCATATTCCGACTCCCGCCAGCATTCCGTCATTGAAAGCACCACCCCCTCGCCGCGTAGCGCCTCCTCGTGAATCAACTCGAAGATGCGGCGATTATAGTCATTGTGTCGCTTCAGCTGATCTGCGCATCCGGCATCGGACAGCTCTCGCTGGGGCATTTCGAACGTATCCACCGACGGCGGATAGACACGAAACAGCGTCACCGGACCGAAGTTGTGCGGATTGACCACGCTGATCGCAGGATGCGACTGCAGACGGTCCCGCAGCAGCTCGGCCATGCTCACGAGGTGTCCCAGAATCGTCCTCAGACCAGTTCTGCCAAACAACCGAAAAGCGGCCAGAGCAGCCAGCGGTCCGGCCCCTGAACGGCTGGTCTCCAGAGTGAATCGGCCGGGGTGGTACTCGCCCGACTGAAACAGATAGGGTGTTTCCGCCGGTGTTCGCGCCAGCAGCTGCAGATCTGCCGCATCACGAAAAAGGATGGCACTGCTGATGTAAGGCACAAACCCGGTCTTGTGGTAATCCACGCCGATGGAATCGGCCAGGTGCAGGTCTTTGATGCGCCGGACTGCCCACGCCAGTGCTCTTGTTGTGCGATCTGGAAACTGCAGATCATTGCTGCTCAGATCGTAGTCGCGGAATACGCTCCACGCCCAGCCGATCACAGCATCGGCATGCAGATGCGGTACGTAATCAAGGCTGAATTCCTCGGCAAGCTCATCCCGAATCTCTCGAATCTGTCGCAGCGGATCGAGCCCGAAGGCATCGGTCGTGCCCATGGTCGCCACGATACAGGCAACTCGCCGGCCTTCTCGCAACAGTCGTCGCAGTTCAGATTCGAGCAGACAGGCCCGCATCTCGTTATCCGGGGCGGTGGGAATACGCACAATCTGATCTGTTCCCAGTCCCAGCCAGGATGCTGCCGTGCAGCAGGCGTAATGCGCCTCATCGGAGCAGATAATCACAGGCAGCTGGCCGGACAGACCACTGCGCATCGAGCCGGGACAGCATTTTTCCACACCCGTGCGAATGGCATAGAGCAGGGTGCCGGTGCCGCCGAACGTAAACACGCCTCCCGCCTCCCGTGGGCTGTAACCCATGAGCTCAGCCGTCATCGCAATGGCTTCTGCCTCCGCCAGTGCCACCCTGCGACTGCCCTCCTCGCTGCAGATATTCGGGTTGTAGATTGCCGGCAGCAGCGTGCCCATGATTCCCGGAATGCAGGGCGGTGGAATCACATTGATCTGGGAGCGGGGATGGCCCCAGATGAACATCCCGGAAAAGTACGCCACCAGCTTCCTTGATACATCTTCAACGCTGCTGATTTCTTCCGGTACCCGCTCGTCTGAGGCAGCCCGAAAGTCAATCTCAGCCGGTTCCCCAAGAATCGGTCGTTCAGACTTCATGGAGTCCAGCTGATCGAGGGCCCGGAGCATCGAAAAGACAAACCAGGCATCGTGTTCCTGATCTGATACGGGCTGCGGAAACGCTCGACGAAGCACTTCCAGATGTCTGCGATAACTGCTCACGGCCTGCCGACCTTGATTCACGGGATATTCTTCCGAAACCTGATTCTCTGCAGTGATGTTCAGCTGTTATGCTGCTGCGTTCACTGCTTTCCTTCCTGCGGCTATCAGCATAGGATCCGAGCAGGCAGAAGCGACCGCACTCCGATGATTTCGATAAAGATTCCATGGGCACCTCGGCCGATTGTTTCCAGCTGGGTCAGAACCTGACTCTGTTTCCTGTCATCCATGGAAGTGGTGACAGCGCGCTGGAGGTACGCCGGTTGATGCTGAACCGTCGCTTCGACTGCCTTGCAGTGCCACTCCCGGCGTCGTTCCAGCAGCCCGTTGAAGAAGCACTGGATGCACTGCCTCAGATCTCCGTCGTGATGCAGCAGCAGCCCCGGCAGTTTTTTCTGAGCGATTCTGACGAAACCGCTGAGGACGATGTCGTAAACGCCGCGTACGTACCCGTTGATCCCTGCCAGCCTGTAATCGCAGCCCTCCGCATCGCTCGACAGGAGCGAATGACTCGAACATTCATCGAGCCGGAAACAGACGACTACCTGCCTCGCTCCACTGTACTCCCGGACCCTTACGCACTGAAACAGGTGTCAGCGGAGCAATTTGCTGCCGCGGTGCTTCCGGCGATCCCTGAACCGGACGCCGCCAGCAGAGAGCGACTGAAGTACCAGGCAAACCAGCTGCATGAACTGGCGGCTCGTCACAAATCCATTCTCTGCCTCTGCTCACTGCAGGACTGGCCCTGGCTGAGACAGGCTTTTCAGCAGGGCCCGCAGCACGTGGATCCGCCGGACTGGTCTGAAACACCGGCGGAATCCTATGCTGTGGATCCACGGACGCTGATCTTCTGTCTGGGAGAACTGCCCTTCATCACAAGCCTGTATGAACTTGCTCGAGCACAGCTGGATGACGATGAAAACCTCTCCGTTGACGGCATCAAGGCTCTGCTGATCGCCGCGCGAGATGGCTACGTCAGCGAGTTTGGCCGCCGCGCACGCCGCATCAGCCCGGGACTACTCGCTAGGACCCTGAAGTACGCTCGAAACCTGTCACTGATAGAACGCCGTCTGACACCGGACCTGTACACTCTGATTGTCGCAGCCCGTCAGACAGCCGGAGACCAGTATGCGATTCACGTTGCAGAACAGGCTGCAGCGTGGCCCTGGCAAAGCGATGACCAGCAGCCACAGATTCGCTTCGGTGTTGACCTGGCACAGCTTCCGGATGGGACTCGGGTGCGGCCCTTGTCCTGGTTGCCCGGCCCACCTGTTGTCTGGAGATCCTGCCGGCTGAATGCTCGACCGGATCTTCGTTCCGTCATGCGGTGGCAGAAAACGTGGAATCCATATGGACAATGCAGCTGGCCACCGGAAGACGTCGCCATTGAACAGTTTCGCAGCCACGTCAAGGACGTTGCTCTGGACATGATGGGGCATGATCTTGCCCGTACAGAGAAGTTCTCTGCCAGCATGAAGGACGGACTGGACATTCGCGAAACGTTGCGAAACTGGCACACCGGTGACCTTTATGTGCGGATCAATCCTCCGGCTGCCGGTCGGCTGGACTGTGTACTGATGTTGTTCGACAGCCCTGCAGACCCCCGCGATTATCCGTGGAGGATCACATGGCATGCAGAGCACAAGGACGAATCCACTCTGTCGCTCTTTGCCAGCAATTTTCTGGAAGAAATGGTTGGTCCGGGGATTGCGGTGGCGCGATACGGGGGAGCGATGTTCCTGTTTCCGCCTCGACCGGTTCCGGACATCTGGCACGACCCCCAGTTTGACTTTGCGGATACCCTTGAGGAGCGATTGCTGGCGGCCGCTCTGCACTACTCAAATGAAAAGCAGATTGCCGTGATGAGTCACGCTGCTCCAGGTCCGGCGTGGCGGCGTCTGGCGGCGCGATATCGCCGCCGGCTGGTGCACGTCCCAATCTCTCGTTTTGGCTCAGAAACCATCGAAAAACTCAGAATTTTTCACGTTCTTAATGGTCAGCATATTCGCTCCTACGCGGATCACTTCATCCGCCGACCATGAACCTGCTGTCACATCAGTTCCGCTCATGAAGATCGCTCCCAAAAACACCAATTTCGCTTAACCTTGGGACTCCGACCTGCGATAATTCTGCGGTACGGAACATGACTGAGCCGGTGCGTGACTGCCCTTGCTCAGTTTTTTTTGTTGATGACGGAAATGCAGCAATTCGTTTTTGAACGTTCGTCTATTCATGAAGCACCTCACTTCGCTACTCGACCTGTCTGCAGATGACCTCAGCGCAGTACTCAGCACAGCGGCTGATCTGAAAGCCCGGTTCCTCCGGGGTGAGCGCCCGCAACTCTGCCCCGGCCGAGTACTGGTGCAGCTGTTTGAAAAGCCCTCGCTCAGAACCCGCAACAGCTTTGAAGCAGCAATGATTCATCTGGGCGGATCGGGGATCTTTCTGTCTACTCAGGAAGCCGGGCTGAATGGTCGCGAAAGCCTTGCGGACATTGCGCGAGTGATTTCATCGTTTGCAGATCTGATCACCATGCGAACGTTCTCACAGCAGCTGATCGAGGACTTTGCAGAAGTCTCTTCCTGTCCGATCGTCAACGGCCTCTCCGACTACCGTCATCCGTGTCAGGCCCTGACAGACCTGCTCACGATACAGGAACTGCGCGGCAGCTTCCCGGACCAGCACCTTGTTTTCGTTGGCGACGGGAATAATGTTTCAATGTCATTGGCTCTGGCAGCGGCAATGACAGGCATGAAGATGACCCTTGCCGCCCCCGTCGGCTTTGAGTTCACAGAAGAATTCCTGCAACTGCTTCAGCAGCAGTTTCCGCAGCATCAGATCTCTGTCTGCCACGACCCGCATACCGCTGTGAAGGATGCCAGCTTCGTCTACACGGATGTCTGGGCCAGCATGGGACAGGAAGACGATGCCGAACGACGAAAGCAGGCGTTCGCAGACTTTCAGGTCAATGAGGCTCTGATGGCATCTGCTCCTGCCGATGTACTCTTCATGCACGACCTGCCCGCCAAACGGGGTCTTGAAGTGACCGACGGTGTGATGGATGGCGCTGCCAGCGTTGTCTTCCAGCAGGCAGAAAATCGCATGCACCTGGCCCGCGGTCTGTTCGCATGGCTGTTACAGCCCTGAACAGGCCGGTTCCGGCATAGCCATAAGGCACAAGGGATGGAACTGCGAGAATTTGCAGAACGTGCACTGCTTTCGGATTCGCTGGATTCCAAGCTCGCTGCTCCTGAACTCCCATTCAGTGATGATCAGCCCGGTGCAGCGAATCGCATCGACACACCCGGCCGACCGGCAACACTGCAGTTTGCTCCGCGGCGTACAGCCCCCAATATGCCTCACGGTGATGCTCTGCACGATCCCGAACGACGTGCTGTCGCACACCACATCATGGCCAATCATGAACTGCAGGCACTGGAGGTCATGGCAATGGTGCTGCTGGCTTTTCCCCAGGCGCCGGCCGCTTTTCGCCTCGGGCTGGCAGAGATCATGGTTGACGAACAGCGGCATACGAGAATGCACATCCGTCGTTGCCATGATCTTGGCCTCGAATTCGGAGACCTCCCGGTCAATTCGTGGATCTGGCAGAAAGCACAGTCATTTCGTACGGAACTGGAATATGTCGCCGGACTTCCGCTCGTCTTTGAAGGCGCAAATCTCGATCACAGCGTGGAGTTTGAGCAGGCTTTCCTGAAAGCCCGCGACACCCGCAGCGCTGCCGTCATGAGAGCAATCCACAACGACGAAATTCGCCATGTGCGCTTCGGGATGGAGTGGTTGCGAAGCTGGAAGAACCCGAATCAGACCGACTGGGAAGCATGGACTGCCGCACTGCACTGGCCACTTCGCCCCTCCCGAGCCCGCGGCACACTGTTCCAGCAGGAAGCTCGCTCAGCTGCAGGACTTTCGGATGAGTTTATTCAGCAACTCCTGAATTGCTCAGACGAGCCGCAGTAGTCGCGCGAATCCCGCGCACTCAAGCTGGCTGCTTATGGTCCCTTATGCAGGGAGTGATAAACCAGCCCGGACGGAATCTCCGGAGCTGAAATCAGGTCTCGCTCCGTTGCCCCCTGCACGACAGCTGCAAGACGCTGCGGCAACAGTGGCAGCGACACGACCTGAATCACGAAGTCTTCACCCACGCCCCCGGCCAGCAGATCAGCAACGGTCCTGCCAGCTGCTTCCTGAAAATCTTCGGCCGGACACTCCACCAACTGATCACGAATCACCATCTGAAACTCCAGAAGTGATTCACAGCCAGCGGCGGACTCCAGCAACAGCACCCTGTTCTCCAGAACCACTACTGCACCTGGCCCGGACTGACTGAGTCGCGCCAGCTCCAGCGCCTCCTGCAGTGCACTTGTACCGCTGCCCCCGTCCGAACACGTTACCCCGGGAATCCTCTGAGCACGCTCACAGACCTGTGCCGCTGAACTCTGCAGATTCTGCAGGGAAAAGATGCGGGGGACCATCTGCAGAGATGCCTCATCTGCCGCGGTGACGCAGCAAAGCAGATTTCCGACAGCGACCGAAACTTCGCCCTCATGCTCCGCCATTGTCAGGTGTTGCTGCGCTGCCAGGTACAACGCCAGCCCCTCAGTCAGCACAGCCTTCCCGCAGGAAATCCGCTGTCGAATTCGATCCGTTGCATCTGCTTCCACAACGCTCCAGATGCGCGTCGTGCGGCCACCCGGCTGTGCACACGTCACCGGAGTCAGTTCTCGCACTGATTCCTGAAGGACATCCCGCAGCTGCTGTTCTGCCGCGTCTGTCTCCGAATTGCTCAGCAGAACTCGAATCGGCTGATGATCCATTTCACAGCGAATTCGCCGTTGCAGAGCAAACTCCTGCTGCGCTTCGGCAGTTGTCATCTGCTGTTGCGGGCAGACGATCTGGTTGTGCCCGACACGGAGGTCCATCACACCGATCACAGACCAGACCTCGGCTGAATCCTGCTCTGCTTCCAGACAACTCTGGATCACGTAATAAGCAGACTCATGCTCCTGCTGCAGAACCCCCACTCGGCGCCACTGATGAAAACAGTCGTCGCTCTGAGCCAGCCGAGCAGCTCGCTGCTCTGGATCTGCGGCCATCGCAGATCGACACAGCAGCCTCTCAGCATGCAGCGGCGGCAGTGAAGACGCTGCTGCTGCACCGCCCGGCTCCCTCGGGGAAGCAACAATATCCGCAAGCGATCCGACCCGACTCAGGTCGTACCGCCAGCCTGCGAACGGCATCAATGAGAAGGGCATGATGTTCCTCTTCGAGTGCTGCTCTGTCTGGAAGTGCAGCTCTGCCATAACAGCGTCAGTCACCCTGCAATTCACGGACTACTCTGCAAGCAGCCCCAGTTGCTGCAGTTTGCTGCGGCATTCATCTCGTTCTCGGCAGCGTGTCAGTTCTGCCCACGCAGGATCCTGCGCATTCAGGAATTCTTCCTCACTCCACGGTGGAGCAGTTGTGGCCGCTGCCGACAATCGCTGCACAACTCCGGTGTCCGGACCGGTCAGCCCCATCGAATTCATGCGATAGTCGAGGAATGCTTCCCAGACCACAGGAAACAACGGTTTCACAATCTGCTCACCAATCGTCGTCGCATACTGGCGGATCTCCAGCTGAGCATGACTGTCCATCCGCAGTGCCAGAAAATGCAGCAGGTTGTGAAGATCGATCTTCCAGTAGGCTTCTGTATACGTCGACAGCGGAAGATCCTTCCGAGCCTGCTCCCGTGCCACACCGGAATCAATGCGTCGCTGATAGACATCACGAATTCCGTCCTGAAGTTCACGCTCTTCTGCGGTCAGTCGCTCACCGATCTCTTCCGGAAGCGGATCACCACTTCCCTGCCGGTTCGACTCCGCCTGAGTTCTCCAGTCTGTCGGTTCCGTTGTCTGTGAGGCATCGATTGCGAGTGAATAGCGGGTGCTGTACTCGTTGATGTTTGCGGTTCTGTGCCGCACCCACTGACGCCAGCAGTCCATCGGCACACGGACAAGAAACTTCACCTCAGCCATCTCAAACGGCGTCGTATGACGGTGCCGCAGCAGGTATCGAATCAGTGTGCGATCATCACTGACCTTGCGGGTCCCGTCGCCGTAGCTCACGCGAGCCGCCTGGACAACGCTGCTGTCATCCCCCATGACATCGACAAGACACACAAATCCATCGTCCAGTACCGGGAACTTCTGCCAGCGGAGATTGTCAACAAGCTCCTGCCGCTGGGCTGAGGACGGGTGAGAATCACTGGGAGTGTCTGCTGATGACATTTGAAAATCCGGACCGGAATGAAAGATCGCATGACTGCGATCAGTGAGCTCAGGGCGATCGCGACAGGGTTCTGATAAACTGCTCAACTGCTTTGCGGCAAAACCCACCTTCTCCCCCGAATCATAAGCCAATTCAAGATGAGAAAAAAGGACCCCGGAAGCGACATCGCCTCTGTAAGAATGGATGAGACTCCGGTCGGGCCACTGCTCATTTTCGCCGATGAAGAATACCTTCGGGAAATCCGATTCGACGACTCGAATGCACACACGGAATCCAGTCGTGCGGCAACCTCGAAGTCAGGCCGTCGACTTCTGAACCAGGCCGTTTGCCAGCTCGAGGAGTATTTCGCCGGAACGCTGCGGACGTTCGCACTGCCGCTGCAGCCGGCAGTAAACGAGTTTCAGCAGTGCGTACGCAACGAATTGCTGAAGATTCCGTGGGGCACTGCGGTCAGCTACTCAGAGATTGCTCGCCGTATCGGTCGTCCTTCTGCCGCACGTGCAGTCGGTGCCGCCAATGGCAAAAATCCAATTCCGATTGTCGTGCCCTGTCATCGAGTGATTGGCGCGAATGGCAGCCTGACCGGTTTTGGCGGAGGCCTGGACAGGAAACGAACGTTGCTGCAGCTGGAAGGAACCCTGCCGCCGGCGCTTCCCGGGATGTGCTGAATCAGCGGCAGTGATGACGCGGCAACAAAGAAGGGAGAGCAGACCGGGATCTGCTCTCCCTTCCAATTCGAGAAATCTGCCTCGACATCTTCCTCGCCAGAAGTGTTCTGCTCAGGCCACGCACCTATGCGAACAGAACGCACGCAGAATCAGATTGATCGCTCCGTGCACGCTTCTGCGGAGTTTGCGTGGTAACCGGTTCCCACCAATCGGATACCACCTCCGCTTTCCGTCTTAAGCAAGCGGTGTGCCAGAACCACGCTCCGTTCTTTTTTCTTCTGCTGTGCTGGCTGACCGACATAATCAGTTCCAGGTGCTGCAGTTACGGCTGCAGGGATTCTTGTTCCTCCGCATGAGCAATTCTGCGACAGGAAAACATCTGCGCAACAATTGAGCAGAATGGCTGCTGTACGTGGCAACAGGCGATGGCCAGCGGCGGCGGGGATGTCTGCGTCAGAGCAACAGCATCGCAATGCAGAGAATAATTACCAGCAGAACTGCAGAGAAGCCGAGCCTCGATTCCGGAAGCGCCCTGTCTTCCTTTGAAAACCAACAGCCGCAGCTTGAACACTGCGGAGCGTCTTCAAAGGTTTCCATGCCGCATTCCGGACACTGGATCAGGTCAATGTCTTCTGCCTCGGCATCCGAGTAGTCCGGCTCGCCGTAGTCGCACTCCGGGTCATCACCCCAGTCTTCTTCGATCTCAGTTTCCCAGCTCATCGTTACCACCAGCCTGACTACGGAATGGATTCCGTCTTACCAGCGGCAGAGAGATTCCACCCAGGCCGCAGAACCATCCCGCAGCCAGCCATCCAGCTGCGCCGGATCTTTCAGCTGTCGACCACGATTCATGGGGACTCCGATAAACCGGCTCTCCAGGCCCGACTGTGCCGTCATGTCTCCCCAGAGCTTCTCAAACTGCGATATCGGGAAGACATCTTCCTGTCCACGACCCCAGCGTTTTTTGACATCCTTGAGCGTGATATATGACGGCAGTCGTCGAGCGATTCGCCGCACGCGGTCTTCCACGCGCTGTCGATCATGCAGGTCCTCGCGACCGAGTCCGAAGAATTCCAGCAGACGTGAAAGATCGATCCACGTGGTCATGGAGTTATACCATGTCAGACGAAACTCATCCTGTTCCCGGGGCATCGCCAGGCCTTCGACCAGCCGCAATCGACCGTCCACTCGCGCAAGTCCGCCACCCCGATCATCCAGCCGACGACAGATAACTTCGAAGCTGAGATCGGCACCGGATTCGATGTGTGTGCCGAGGCATGCGGGATCCAGAGCCGCTCCCAGCGTGTCAATATTGTGCAGCATCAGATAACGCAGCTGTGGCCGCTGCTCAAGCATCTGGTTCAAAGTACCATTCAGCAGCAGATTCGGCACCTCATACCAGTGGCCCACAGGATGCATGCACTGGTGTGGAAGATTGTCGGTGTAGTCAGCCGCTTCTCCTGCTGTTTTCGCCCAGTTCATCAATGCGGCACGCAGACTTGTGCGAAGCTTCTCACGCTGCGGATCAAGCGTCTGCTGTGCGGTTTCTTCCCACATGAACTGCAGGTCTCGAGCCGTTGGGATCATCCGCAGCCCAACCGACGCTCCCCGAGAGACAAGCACCTGATCCTGCTTGTCAAATCCCGCCACGGCTTTCCGCAACGGACCATCTGTCAGATATCCGGATGTGACGACGTGCAGCGGTCGAGTTCCAAAGAGCGCTTCCGTCTGGCGACACTTGGCTACATGAATATCCAGAAACGACCTCCACGCTCCGCCCATGCGACAGAAGGGATTGAGTGCCTTCACAACGCCGGCGCCCTGAGTCCAGCGACTGCCTGCACCAGCAGCCAGCGTGACCACCGCGACTTCCCCATCTGCAATCGCCTGACGGCCGGATTCCATTGCAGCGGCAGCAACCCCGCGTCGCAGTTCCTGAACGTCTCCCTCCTCAACATCCCGAATGTCAGCGGATTGTGACAGGCGATTCTGCAACATACCCAGACGACCAGAACGAAGATCTTCGCGCAGCTGTTCGTGGGCCAGTCTGTCAAAACCGTTTTCCAGCAGCAGGGCAGCCAGCCGGCCGGCTCCGGAATCAGCTGAGTCTCCGACAGGAAGAATTCGCTGTATCAGATGGGACGCGAGCGAGAAGCCGTCCGGCTGCTGACAGCCCTCGCGCACACGCTGGATCTCGCGCCTTGTCTGCGGACTGAGCGCATCCGGGCCTTTCCTGATCCAGTCGGGAAGCATGAGGGAATAGTAACCCTGCGGCATTTCGCCGTTCTCTGCAAACTCCGCTGCGGTTCCTCGCTCGTTGATCTCAAAATCGTAGATCACCGGATCCATGGCAAACGGAACGGCGTCTTCAATTTCTCGCTTCACCTGCACCATCACGGTCTGCAGCCAGTCTCTGGCTTCATCACGCACTTCCGGGTCGAAGATGAATCCCATACCGCCGCCAGCCATGCCTCCGAGCATCCAGAATCCATGAAACTGATCCGCATACCGCTCGCGGCATAATTCCATCAACCGCTCAGTCCACGCGTTGCTGCACCATGGAATAATCTGCTGCAGAGGATCACGAAAATTCCGGTCCGTCGCTCTTCCGACTGCCGGAATATCACCTTGCTGCAACGCTGCCTGAATCTGATCGAGCAATGTGATTGCCTGCTGCCGAGCATCCCACTCCGGCTGAGATCTCAGCAGGTATTTCTCCGTGACCATCTCCAGAATTGGTCCGACGTTCTGTGCCATCCCGCCGTGCAGCAGAACCAGGCTTCGCTGCAGCAGATCGCGCGTCTCTTCCGAAATCTCATCGTGGGAATACACGTGATGCGATGGCATCAGTTGACCCCTGCTGATGCCCCATTCCGGATCACCCTCTGCAGCTGCACAACCCTGAATCAGCTTGATGCCTGGCCAGACGCCGCCGGAGTCCTGCCAGCCACCACCGGAACCTCCCAGCCATTCACCAAGGATTGCCCGCGCAGCCACAATTCGACGATCTCCATCCACCAGCGGGCCGGTCAGAGACGTCACCTGATTCGTGGCTCGCATGCATAATGAAATCAATGAACCCAGCAGGTTGGTCGATACAGCCAGCCGTGATCCACGAGGAATCTCATTCACCCGACTGACGAGTTCAATTCCAAGACCTGGCCCGCAGAGTCGCCTCAGGATCTGGTCCATTGAGACCGTGCTGCCCTCAAGTCCGGGGGGAACAATCCCGCCGGCAATGACCGCAGCTTTGAGCAGACCCAGATAGTCTCTGGCAAAATCGAAGACCTCTTCGATCTGCGTGATCTCCGCGGCGGTATCGAGGTCAATACTGACCAGCCGCAGCACCGGTTCATCGATGACGCGGAATGTGCATTCCAGCGGTGGAATGGGCCTGTCCTGTTTTCCGCGCACGGCCAGATCGATTGACGCATTGATCACTCGAGCACCTTCCGGAAAGTCCATTCCCAGAAAGAAAATGTCGCTCCAGCCGCTGTGCGAGAAATCCATTCTTACCGGTGTTCTTTCCCGCAGCACCGGATACGCACCGTCGATTTCGTTTCGCCGCAGTAACTCAGCACGAATCTGCAAAGGTGAGTCTGCCGGATGTCCGGTGCGAAACATCCATCGATTGCCGCGGAATGTCCGCACGCTGCGACGCACCTGATCTTCCAGAGTTTCAAATGCCAGCCGATGATAGGCTTCTGAAAGGGCGCTGCTGAGCGTCACTGAGGGGCCAGCGGAGTCCTGACTTGCCAGCAGCTCATCAATCGCCTCCGGATACCTGCGGCCCAGCATGTGCTGGTAGGCGGAATATGCAATATGACCACTCTCACGATCCGTCTGCTCCAGTTGCCGGATCAGATGAAATCGATGGACTGCGTACAGAAAAAACAGCGTCCGCACTCGAAGGTACAGATTGTCGCACTGGCGACGATACTGATCCAGCTCTCTGCACTCCACCAGCAACTGCTCCGGAGCCAGCTGCTGGCAGATGATGTCCAGCGACTGATTCCGCACACTCTGCTGCTCGGAGATGATGATCTGAAGTAACTGACCCATGTCTTTCGAAATCCAGTTCAAGGGAGGCTTGTGCCCCAATCGCCGTCGCTCCGCTGATTTCAGTGACTCTGAATTGCCAGAAGCCGGACCAGTTCGCTCAGTATCAGATCACGATCCTGTCCGTGCAGAGAAATCGCGAGCTGGGCCAGCAGCAGTCCGTACTTCTGGCTGATATTGCAGCGGGTGCCGTTGATTGAATAGGCCAGACATCGTTCAGACTGACACAGGCTGTTGAGGGCACCGGAAAGGTTGAATGGCTGGTTACCGGAAGCATCGCGGCGTTTGCGCAATTCACGGAGCACAGAGGGGGTGAGCACATGCATCCCGAAAAAGCACAGGTAATAGCCGGAACGCTGGCCCGGCACGATCAGGTACTGTTCGGCAACTGTCGGCGTCGGCTTCTCAATGATCCCGGAGACCTCGTACAGGCCGGACTCGCGAGCAACTGGCACACCACCGACCGTGCCAAAACTGCCAATCTCGTTCTCGCGGGTCGGCTGGATGGCTGAAACACAGCAATTATGCTTTTCAGCGACATCGATCAGCTGTCTGGCACACGGTGTTGCCACACGGCTCATGAACAGGTGATCCGATACCAGATGCAGAAACGACTCTTCGCCAAGGAACTCTTCTGCTCGCAGAATTGCATCTCCGTATCCACGCGGATTGTCCTGCTCAATGATCAGCAGATCCGGACCTGTCAGCCCGGCGGCCTCCAGATATGACGCCCGCATCCCCGGACGAATCACAAGGGCAATCTCTTCAATGCCCGATTCTGCAATCTGATCAATCGTGGTCTGCAGAACAGTCCGCTCCCTGCCATCTGCTGTCACGACCGACTGCAGCGGCAGTTGAGCATGATGTTCACCTGCTGCGGTGATCACTGCTTTTCGAATTGTCATTGTTTCTGAGCCATTCGGGATCGGGAATACTGCTGCGGTCATCTGTTGGCGGACCGTGTTTCCCCAAATATACCCCCACTCGCAGCAGAGTCTGTTTTCTCCCTGTGAAATCACCAGTCAAACGGAAAAACGCCCCTTCTGCTACGGACTTTTCAGCGGCAGAATCGTGAAAACCTGACACGTTTTCCTTGCTGACAGAACAAGTCTAATCGCTGTATTCGTTCCAGTGCGAACCATGCAGCCAGCGCAGGTAGTCATCTGCCGTCTGCAGGTGGTCATCGAGCTTCGCGCCCATGCGGTCGCACTGCCTCACCATCATTGACATCCTGGGGTTCGAGCCAAAGAAATCGCGATTCCGATGGATGAATCGCCAGTACAGCGCATCCCAGATCGCACACCAGTCACCACGACGAAAACTGCTCATCCGAAGCACATAGGACGAGCCACTGATATAGGGCTTGGTGGTGATTCTGCCCCCGTCCGCAAACTGGCTCATCCCGTAGATGTTCGGCACCATGACCCAGTCATAAGCATCAATGAACATCTCCATGAACCAGCGATAAACATCGTGCGGGCGAATCTCACACAACAGCATGAAGTTTCCCAGAATCATCAGCCGCTCGATGTGATGACACCAGGCGTATTTCTGAACCCGCTGAATCACACAATCCACAGGTTCAATCCCCGTGCTGCCATCATAAAATGCCGTCGGCATCTGATGATCATGCGAGAAGAAATTGCTGGTTCGCTGGTCTCGGCCCTGTTCGCTGTACACCCCCCTGATGTATTCCCGCCAACCGGCGACCTGACGGACAAACCCTTCCAGTGAGTTCAGTGGAACTCCGTCCGCACACTCAATCGCGGCATCAAGTACTCGCCCTGGCGAAAGCAGACCCGTGTTGAGCGAAGGTGTCAGCACAGAATGAAACAGAAATGTCTCCGTGCTGTCGATTGCGTCTTCATAATCTCCAAAATCGTGAAACCGATGCTGCAGAAAATCCTGCAGCATCCGTTCCGCCTGCCGCGGGCTGATCGGATACTGTGGGCCATCACACGCTCCCGGTGCAGCGGGGAATTCCTCACTGATTTCCCGATGGGCCTGCTGCAGGAATTCCGCCTCATCGGTTCCGTCATCAACAGCCGGGAACTCCGTCTTCGGAACAACCAGCCCCCTGGGCAGCTTTTTGCGGTTCTCCGGATCAAAGCTCCACTTTCCGCCGAGGGGTTTGTCGCCGTCCTCGACGAGCAGCCCCAGTTCCTTACGGCGACTGATGTAAAACGAGGTGAAGAACCACTTCCTGCCAGTTCGCTGCAGATCCTCAAAGACTGCCCGGGGAGTCAGAAAATGCGGGTCCGGCAGAAATTCGATCTCGATGCCCGCGTCGTGCAACCCCGCCTGCAGCCTGCGCTGCAACCAGTCATCTACCGGATCCACACAGGATACCTGCCGCACGCCCTGCTGCTTCAGAATCTCTCCTAGTCCTTCGGTCCGCTCAAGCTCGTTGCTGCGGACATGCAGGACCAGGATTCCCTGACTTTTCAGCTGCTCTGCATACCACAGAAAGGACGCCCGATGCTGAATCAGCTTGCGGACATGGAATCTGTACTGGCGGAAAAAGAGGGGATCTTCAACAAGAACAGCCAGGGAAGCCGTCTCCAGTGCCGGGTGTTCGCTGAACATCTGGTGTGGATAAATCAGACCCGCATGCATCCTCGCTGTGCCTCCTGTTCCCGACTCTCGCGACTTTCTGACGGACAATTCCCACGGTACGGTCTACAACATTGCAGTCGCACCCGCTGGATTTCCACCAATCCCGGCAGCCCCCGGGGTCCAGCGCTGAATCAGGAATCGAAACCAGATGTTGCCCGAATCTCTGCCTGACAGGACACCGTCACCTCGCTGGATGAGCACAGTTCTTATTTCTGCTGCGATCTACAATCTCTGCTGGGGTACTTTCGCCGTCCTGTTTCCGACTCTGCCTTTTCAATGGATGGACAGTCCCGCCCCACAGTATCCCGGGCTCGTTCAGTGCATCGGAATGATTATCGGTGTTTACGGTGTTGCCTATGCTGCTGCCGCTTCAGATCCAGCGGTCCACTGGCCAATTGTTCTGACTGGTCTGCTGGGAAAGATCTTCGGACCGATCGGCTTTGTCTGGACTGCAATGCATGGAGAATTCCCATGGATCGCCGGCTGCACGATCATTACCAACGATCTGATCTGGTGGATTCCCTTCACCGCCATTCTGGTACACGCCCGACGAAAGTATCTGCTTCAGGTCAAAGAGCGGCTGTCACGGGAGTCCTCTGGCATTCCATCAAATGCTGCAGCCACTGCCGGCTGATCAGGGATTTCGATCTGGCCAGTTAAGATGACGGTGCAGGAATTTGTAAGTCGCCTGCCCATTGATCGTATGCGGTCCGACAAACCATTCAATCTCCGTTTTTTCTCCCAGATTGAGTTTTGCCGCATACAGGTGACGAACCTTTGCGTATTCGTGGGCAACCCAGTCGTCTTCCCCGACGCCGTCAAAGTGTCCTCGCTCAACCATGAATGGCCGGGGACAGATCAGCGCCGCCATTTCAGCATAGTTGAACGTGCTGCCCAGATCCCACTCGAAGATTTCATACTCGCCGGTCCAGACGTAGCTGAAATTATGTCTGGTTGATGCATTCTTCAGGACCCATTCGTTGAAGTCCGCCGAGCAGATGGACAGACAATAGTCCGTCACCAGCGCCGGAATCCGCATCGCAGACTTTCCGCCGTAGCTCAGTCCGTAAAACGCGATTCGCTCCTGATCAACAAATGGCTGTGTCTTCAGCCAGTTCACAATCTGCTGATGCTGAGGAACAATCAGGCTGAAGAGCGTCTTTCCGAGTGGCTGCGCCTTTCGCTGCAGAGTGCGGAAACGGTCCGTAAAAATGTAGGGATTCTGCGGACAGAACGTAATGAATCCTCGCTCGCACAACTTCGCCGCAAAGTCG
>JALQUR010000405.1 GCA_023260695.1 Planctomycetaceae bacterium | reverse complement strand
ATTGCGGCGGCTGTGCATTCCGGTCGCTCCGCGCTCGCTCCGCGGTGGGCAATCAGCTGGGAGATCATTCGCTGTTGCCGATCGGCAGTCGCTGAGTCGTCTGCCTGCAGTTGAGTTACCACGGGGAGTGTGATCGGGACGACAAACAGACAGGTCCGAAGGATGGCGTGTGAGATCGTCATGGCGGAGTTTCCCGCGAAGCTGGCTGATGCGTGCTTCGGAGTGGTCGTCGATGGCGGACATGAATCGAATCTGCCCGCTGATTCTAAATCGGAATCCAATCCGGTCCAGGCATCAGAGCAGCAGGAGTCCAGACAATCCGGCAGCGGGGATAATCCAGATTACATCAACACGGTAACGGATCAGGGCAATCAGTGACGCGGCGAAGATCATGGCGACCGGCCATTCCAGCGTCGCAGTTTTTATTACTGTCACTGCAGCTGCGAAGACCAGCCCGGTGATTGCTGCACGAATTCCCCGGAGCGACGCCTGAACGGCCGGGGACGCCTTGATGGTTTCGAGTGCCTGTGAGGCCATGATCATCAGCAATGAGGGTGGGAGAAAGATTCCGACCGTGGCAACAAATGCTCCGCCTAATCCATGCAGTCGAAATCCAATCACGGTTGCGCTGACCAGAATGGGCCCGGGAGTTACCTGACCAATTGCAAGTGCGGTGGTGAATTCGTCCTGGGTGATCCACTGCAGATTATCGACAACTGTTTCCTGAATCATGGGGATGAAGACAAAGCCGCCTCCGAACAGCATCAGGCTCATACCGCCAAACAGACTGAACATGTGCAGCAGCGGATACTCAAGAAGTACGGGGTGTTCCGCAAAGAGCAGGAAAGTGATGAGCAGAACCAGCAGGAACAGAGTGACGGAGGCCCATTTGAGAAGGCTGGCGGTACTGACTGGTGCGCGGGCCGGCGGCTCTGAGTTCTTCGTCGCTTCCCCACGAAACCAGAGGAGGTGCCCGATAACAGCTGCCGCCGCAATCACACTGATTGTCAGATAGAAGCCACCGACAAGGATCAGGAGTGCGGCAGCAATGACAGCGAGCAGGACTTCCGACTTTCCCATCAGCGATTTCTTCGCCATGCCGAGTCCGGCACTGATGATGATGGCCGCGATGGCTGGAGGAAATCCGGCCATGGCACTGTCGATTGCCGGGATATTTCCATAGTTCATCCAGACCCAGGTCAGCCCGATGACAAGAAAGAAGGAAGGCAACAGCACGGCAGTTGCGCTCACCAGTGCACCAGCTCCGCGAGCAAGTCGATAGCCTGCATAGGAGACAACATTGACCGCCATCGGTCCTGGCAGCAGCTGTCCGAGCGAAATGCCGTCCAGCATTTCTTCAGCGGTGAGGAGTCGCCGGCGTTCGACCAGAAGTCCCTGGACGATGGAGACGAGCGCCATAAAGCCGCCCCATGCCGTCAGTCCCACCTTCAGGAATGCTGCAGCAAGAAACAGCAGTGAAACCGGTTGTTCCTGCTGTTGTAAGTGCAGAGATTTCTGTTTAGACGCCTGCTGCATTCCGTGAAGCCCCCGTCGGTGCACTGAGTGCAAGTCGATGTCGGATAATGCGCATGATGACGACCTGCGGTTCGCGTTTGCGAAGGTCTGCTTCCGACGTCTCCTCCATCACTTTTGCCTGGAGCTGACGGTTTTCTTCATCAAACTGCTGAATGGTTTCCGTGGAGTACTGGTGTTCCTCACCGGGCTGGATGAAGTGCCTTTCATAGCCGAGTT
>JALQUR010000390.1 GCA_023260695.1 Planctomycetaceae bacterium | reverse complement strand
AACGGCGATGAACTGAAGTGCTCTGGCCAGCGATGTCCGAATCGTAGCGGCAGCAGTTGATTGCCGCGTTTGTTCTCTTCAGCCGTCTGGCACAGCAGAAGATTCTGAGTCGCTCCTGAACCGCAAGCAGTTTCTCAAAGGAGGCGTGTGATGCAGGCTTTTTACTCCGCAGGCTGTACCGTTGTCTTTGTACTTGCCATGGCCTTCGTGCAAGGTTGTGAAGACACGCAGGATGCCGTAGCGAAGACCCCATCTGAAGTGCAGACTGCTGAGATCGGAGATCGCGGCTCCTCTGGCTGATTTTTACGTATTGTCGCGGTAATCAGACGGATTTCCGTGAGGCAGCAGTGGAACGGATTCTTCCGCTCGCAGAATCGTCCGGATGACAGCAAGGCGTTGTCTGCGGTTTACGGCCGCTGCCAGGCGTTCATGCAACACCCGCTGCAGGAACGTCAGCAATATTCTGCCCCCGATGGCAGTTCCGCTCGTCTGCACCGGTGGCATTCCGCTGGAACACTTGCTGACGGCATGTTGCAATGCTGACTGAAAATGCGATACGCTGAAGCTGCCGGTCACCCCACCGTGCATTCTGCAGCAACGAGAACCTCCACTCAGGTTCAGCTCTGAATAACGCACCGTGCGGGCGTTGTGAGCGGCCTGGAATTGCAAGGTGCAAAGCAATGATTGAATATGACGTCCTGGGACAGATCGGGCTGGATAACTGTGTTGCAGCGCGCGTCTGTACGGGAACGGCCAATCATCACCTGTTGCTGGATGCGGGTGGAGACTGTCTGCAGCAGCTGCGAAGACCGCAGGTGTACGCAACGATCGGAGTCTTGTTTTCCCATTTTCATTTCGATCATTATGCAGGCTTTGATGAACTGCTCCGAGCGGTCTGGAATCGGAATGGGCCGTTACTGCAGGTGATTGGACCACCGGGAACCTGCCAGGTTCTGCAGCATCGGCTGCAGGGATATCTCTGGAATAATGCCCCCGGGCAACCGGGTGGGTTTCGAGTCTCCGAATTCGATGGACAGACACTGCAAACGATTCGGCTGCTGACTACGGAGAAGTTTGAAATCGCTCACGCCGAGCCCGTCGTTGAGACGTCCAGCCTGGTGTGGGAGCATGACGACTTTGCAGTACATGCCATCCAGCTCGATCACGGAACACCCTCGATCGGCTATCGCATTCAGGAACCGGACAGCGTCTCTGTGCAGGAAAACCAGCTCGCAGAAATGGGGCTGCGACGTGGACCCTGGCTGAAATCGCTGAAGGACTCCCGGTTTCCTGATACCGACACGGTCAATGTGGAAGGAATACCTTATGAACTCGGCCAGCTGCGGCAGAGTCTGCTGTTGAAAAAACGAGGGACAAGCCTGGGGTACCTGACGGACTTTCGGGCCGATGATCAGGCCGTACGCCACCAGCTGCGGCAAGTTTTTTTCGAACTCGATGTGCTCATCTGTGAAAACAACTACCGCAATGATGAACGCGAACTTGCGGTTCAAAATCATCATCTGACAGCAAGTGAAGTGGGACGCCTCGCGTTGGAACTGCAGCCGCAGGATCTGGTGCTGTTCCACGTCTCGGACCGATATTATGGTCAGGAGTTACTTGATCAGCTTGAAGAAGTTCGGGTGCACTACCCGAGGGCTCGGTTCCCGCAGGATTGGCAGAAGAAGATTGAGCGGCAGTGCCAGCGGGCGAAAATTCAGGAAACCGACTCAGCACGATCCACCGGATCTGCAGCGGGCGACATCGTCGATTAGCAAAGTGCCTGTCATGGTGCATGGACCACAACAGGGAAGGCCCTCGCGTTTCCGGGCAACACTCAACACGGTACCCCCCCACCCAATACGGTGCCTGCCATGCGGAAGCATCCGCGAGAGCCAGGGGTGCACTTTGCCCACCGAGACGCAGTGATCACACACGCCGCGAACACGGCGCACCAGTTACAGCCGCAAGGCACGCCGTCAACCTCGCGCATGCGGGTATCCAGACGCTCTCTTAATAATGCACGCAAGGAACTCCATTGGATTCCCGCGTTCGCAGGAATGGCGCGCTGGTAGGCCGGACCAAGGAACGCAGTGACGAAGATCCGGCAGGGCAGTCTCGCAACCACGCCGGTGCAATTGCAGAGGATGCTTTGCCGGATCTGCGCTGTCGCTTGGTCCGGCCTACCTTTAACGCGACAGCGCGCGAAAGAAAACTCCAGCAGGGGCTCTGCCCCTGCACCCCGATAATCGCACCGCCGTGCCGGCGGAATCGCAGTCAGAGGGACAGAGGTCAGAGACCGCCGTCCCGGCGGGTTCAGAGGGTCAGAGGACCGAGTCCCAGA
>JALQUR010000299.1 GCA_023260695.1 Planctomycetaceae bacterium | reverse complement strand
TTTCAGTTTCCGGGCAAAAAAAAAACACGGAATCGACTCGCTGCAAGACTTCTGACACCTCCAATGACTATCATCAGCGTCCGTAGAGGTGTTGTTTCTGGTGCGAGCTTGTCCCTGTTTCAGGACACCCGCCCGGTGTCGCCAGCAGTCGACTGGATCTGTTGTCGATTTTGACGCCTGTATCGAAGGGACCGACTGAGAACTCCTGTCAGCCTGAAGGCTGGCTCTGTTCGACAGGTCATCAGCGGCTAAGCATCTGAGGGCGCTTCCGCTGATTGATTCTCAGACGTCCATATTCATTCCTCAGGGATCCTCGCGATTACATGGACGGGTTATGAGTCGTCACATTTTTGTCACGGGTGGTGTCGTCAGTTCGCTTGGAAAAGGACTGACTTCCGCTTCAATCGGTATGCTCCTCGAACGTCGAGGGCTGTCGGTGCGCATGCAGAAACTGGACCCGTATCTGAATGTCGACCCGGGTACGATGAGTCCGTACCAGCACGGTGAGGTCTATGTCCTGGATGACGGTTCTGAAACTGACCTCGACCTCGGTCACTACGAGCGATTTACCTCCGGCGAACTGAATCGGCGTTCGAATTTCACCACCGGTCAGATCTATTCATCGGTGCTGGAAAAAGAGCGACGTGGCGAGTATCTCGGACGCACCGTGCAGGTTGTGCCTCACGTCACGAACGAAATCAAATCCTGCATTCTTGGCCTGGCCACTCCCGACGTCGATGTCGTCATTACGGAACTTGGCGGCACCGTCGGTGACATTGAAGGGCTGCCCTTCCTTGAAGCCATTCGCCAGATCCCACTCGACGTCGGCCGACAGAACTGCCTGTTCATCCATCTGACTCTGATCCCGTATCTCAAGGCCGCCAGAGAATTCAAGACCAAGCCGACTCAGCACAGCGTGCAGCAGCTTCGCGAAATCGGTATCCAGCCGGATATTCTGATCGTCCGTACTGAAAAGGAAGTCGGACATGAACATACCGACAAGATCGCACTCTTCTGCAACGTCGAGAAGCGGGCTGTCATTGAAGAAGCTGACAAGGAATTCTCGATCTATGAAGTCCCGGTAGGACTTGTCGAGCACGGCCTCGATCAGCTCATCTGCGAAAAATTGCAACTGCCCGCAGGTGAACTGCAGATGGATGACTATCGTGAACTCGTACACCGCATTCGCAACCCCAGAAAGGAAGTGACAATCGCGGTCGTCGGAAAGTACATCGATCACATCGATGCCTATAAGTCCATTTACGAGTCTCTGGATCACGCAGGCTTCTCGCATTCCGCTCAGATCATTTTCAAGCGAATTGAAGCTGAAGAACTGGAACAACAGGGCCCCGAACTGCTTCTCAAAGGCGTGGATGGGATCCTCGTCCCCGGCGGGTTCGGTATGCGGGGCATTGAAGGCAAGATCCAGGCGGTCAACTACGCCAGAAAATGTCGCATCCCCTACTTCGGAATCTGCCTGGGAATGCAATGTGCCGTCATTGAATTTGCTCGAAATGAACTTGGGCTGGAAGATGCCAACAGCAGTGAATTCTCCACGACAACACAGAATCCCGTGATCTGTCTGCTTGAAGAACAAAAGAACATCAGCCACAAGGGTGGCACGATGCGACTGGGAGCTCAGCCCTGTCATCTGCTGGAAGGTTCCCGAGCACATGCCGCATACGGTGCTGTGGAAATCTCAGAACGCCATCGCCATCGCTATGAGTTCAACTCGTCGTATCGCAACGAATTTGTTTCTGCAGGAATGCAGATCAGTGGTACCAGCCCGGATGGGACTCTGGCTGAAATTGTTGAGGTGACGGATCATCCATGGTTTGTAGCGGTGCAGTATCACCCGGAATTCAAGTCCAAGCCTCACTTGCCACACCCGCTGTTCCTCAGCTTTGTGGAGGCCAGTCTGCGTCAACGCCAGCTCAGCTCCGCTCGTTCTGACTCGGTCCCATCCGAAAACATCTGAGCGAACTGACTGCCCGAAGGCTCACTGATTCGAAATCACCTTCCAGCAGCAGACATGCAGCGTCAGCAGACATGCAGCCTCGCATGCAATCCATCGGCGTAAAAAAAGCCGGCTCATCGCCGGCTTTTTCTTTGCATTCATTGAACCTGAACGACTGTCGTTCGTTCTTCATCAGAACCTGAGCGGACTCTGCCACGCCTCTTTCAGATCAGCGAGCGATTCACTGATCACGCTCTCGCCTCGCAGCACGACATCAAACTGCTGAGCAGAAGTCGTGCGGCCAATCTCTGTCAGCGGCAGGCTGCCAAAGAGCTCATGAAGTTCCGAGGCATCCTCTGCAGCCACCTCAATGACAAACCGGGTACATGACTCTGAAAACAATGCGACGCCAGCCTGAATCGCCTCCGGCAGATCAGCAAGGTCTCGGGAAACCACGGCATCCAGCTGCAGACTGGCACCAACACGGCCAGCAAATGCCATCTCCGCAGCTGCCACGGCAAGTCCCCCCTCGCTCAGGTCATGACAGCTCTGAATGAGACCACGACGGATTGCAGCATGCACCGCTCGGAAAATATCCGGCGCTGTCCCGGTATCCACTCGAGGAACCCTTCCACCTGCAATCCCGGCAACTCGGTACAGATGACTTCCGCCGAGCTCATCTGCTGTCTGACCGGCCAGGTACAGCAGATTGCCCGGCTGCTTCAGATCCATGGTGACACACTGTTCGACGTTTTCGACCTGTCCCAGTGCAGTAATCAGGAGTGTCGACGGAATTGCGACCGTCTTTCTTTGTCCGTTCTCATCTTCAAAGCTGAACTCGTTGTTCAGACTGTCCTTGCCGCTGACGAATGGCGTCCCGTAGGCTAATGCAACGTCCTGGCAACCGATTGCTGCACGCACAAGTGTTCCCAGCGTTTCGGCACGCTCTGTGTTGCCCCAGCAGAAGTTGTCCAGAATCGCGATGCGATCCGGATCAGCTCCGGTCGCCACGCAGTTCCGCACGCTCTCGTCGATTGCGGCGGCAGCCATCCAGTAAGGGTCCAGATCGCCAAGGCAGGGATTGATTCCGGATGAGACAACCAGTCCACGCATCGAAGTCAGATCCGGTCGTACGACGGCTGCATCCGATGGCCCGTCGTTGTCGGCACCGGTAAGCGGCTTGACGACACTCCCCGCCTGAACTTCATGGTCATACTGTCGGATGATCCATTCCTTACTGGCGACGTTGAGTGCACCGAGGACTCCCTTCAGACTGTCACCAAAATCGGCTGCAGCCAGTATCCCGCACTGCTCGGTCGTTACCTCTGTTGCTTCCGGCTGGATCTCGTAAATGGCCTCACGCACCACCGGCGGACGCCCGTCGTGCAGAAATCTCATGCTCAGTCGGCCGACTTCGGTGCCGTCGTAGGTCAGCACAAGCTGTTGGGTATCAGTGAACCGCCCGATGGCAGTGGCCTCAACCCCTTCCGATTCGCATAGTTCGCGGAATTCATCCCAGTGAGCAGGTGGCACAGAAAGTACCATGCGTTCCTGAGCCTCTGAAATCCAGATCTCCGTATAGGACAGTCCGGAGTACTTCAGCGGCGCCTTTTCGAGCCAGACTTCCGCCCCCGTTTCTTCACCCATCTCTCCAACAGCACTGCTGAAACCGCCAGCCCCGCAGTCTGTAATGGCCGAATAAAGACCTCTGTCGCGGGCGGCAAGAATGACGTCCAGCACCATCTTTTCCGTCACCGGATTGCCAATCTGGACTGCCCCGCCACTGATCGATTCACTTTCCTCTGTCAGTTCGACTGACGAGAACGTGGCGCCGTGAATTCCGTCGCGGCCAGTCCGTCCACCAACAGCAACAATCAAATCGCCCGGATGCACCTGCTTGTCACAGGCATCCCTCGGCATCATTGCCACGTTGCCACAGTAAACCAGCGGATTCCCCAGATAACGATCATCGAAGCACACCGCTCCGTTGACCGTCGGAATCCCCATGCGATTGCCATAGTCACGGACACCGGCAACCACCCCCTGCATTACGGCAAGCGGATGCAATACACCAGGTGGAAGTTCGGCGGCGGGATAGTCCGGACGCGCGAAGCAGAAAACGTCGGTACTGCAGACAGGCCGCGCCCCAAGGCCAGTACCCAGCGGGTCCCGAATAACACCCCCAAGCCCCGTGTTCGCTCCGCCGTAGGGTTCGATGGCCGATGGATGGTTATGTGTTTCCACCTTGATGCAGACGTTCTGGTGATCATCAAACCTGACGATCCCGGCATTGTCCCTGAAGACACTGACACACCAGTCATCATCTCCGGCAGCGTCACGAATACTGACCGTGGCCGCAAAAATCGTTTCCTTCAGCATGTTCTCAAAGGTACGTTCGCTGACACGCTGTCCCTGTTCGCGTTCCTCGTAGTGAATGCGTCCCGCCAGAGTCTTGTGCGAACAATGCTCGCTCCATGTCTGAGCAATCGTTTCCAGTTCAATGTCCGTAGGATCTCGCTCCAGTTCGACGAAGTGCTGCTGTACCGTGCCCATTTCCGCAGGACTCAGATACAGTTGCCCCTTCACGCTCAGCTCCGCCAGTTCTTCCGCGTTCATTCCACGAATGGCAACTGTCGTCAGGCTGAGTTCGTATGAACTTCCCAGCGAAAGATCCTGCATCTCGAGCGTGCCGCTCATCACATGCTCGATCGCTTCATTTGACAGCACGCGCCGGGACAGTTGCTGCAGCTCCGTTGCGGTGATGCTGGAATTCACTCGGAAGCGACGCCCCGTAGCAACGTGATCGGCCCTGAATCCGGCCCGCTTCAATGCCTTCAGAGCGTTTTCGGCCACACTGTCCGTAACACCCGGCAGGTACAGCACATTCAGCTGCGTGCTGTCTTCTGCCGCCGCAACAACCGGATCCGGATGCAGCCGGCGAACCTGAAACTTCTCCGTAACCGGATCCGCCAGGAGTAACTGTGCAGCTGCATGAAGATCTGCCTCGGCAAGCTCTCCCTGCAACAGGAAAACGCGGGCTGCCTGAACAGTTTTGAGGGACGTGATTCCAAGGTTTTGAGCACTCTCCAGTACCCGTTTCCCCTCGAAATCGGTTTCCCCTTCACTGGGACGAATTTCAACTTCCCACAACATCTGCCACGGATCCAGATCTGATAGTCAGC
Organism: Planctomycetaceae bacterium; assembly: GCA_023260695.1. Lineage (GTDB taxonomy): Bacteria > Planctomycetota > Planctomycetia > Planctomycetales > Planctomycetaceae > SXXK01. The sequence goes on along the minus strand of JALQUR010000299.1, from coordinate 17,038 downwards.
ATGGTCTATGAACTGCAGCGAAAACTTGTTCACGAACTGCAGTCGCGTCGTCCGCCGGAAGCGGTACGTGGAGTATCCTCGGCCAACTGCGCAAGTACAACGTTCGCAACCTCATGATTACGACCTGGACACAGCAATTCGCAGGAAGCGGAATTTCGAACCCCGCTTTTGCCACTCGCAGATACTGACCCGCTCCGGCGTCCACTGCCTGTCAATAGCCACACAATTGACCTGAATTGACTACGTTCGGCAGTTTTTTCCGATCTGCATGGCTCCGCCACAGGTCATTTTTGAACGCACTCCTGTTTCCCAATTTGCGGGTCTGTCAGTCACCCGTCCATAGTACCTAGAGTACGGGGAGTGCCCTGGCTGCGGATCATGACCGCAGTTCGTCTTTCTGACAGCGGCCTCCCTGCACTCCAGAAACGCACGGCTTTCCGACTTCTGTAAAAAGGCAGATTCAATGTCTGATTCTTTAGCTGCAGCACTGCGAAAGCTGACTGAGTCGAGGAATAACACCGCGGAGATCCCGGCCCCTGCGAAGTCCGTATCCGCAGGTGCCGCAGAGCACGAGGTGGCGGTGGAACGTCCCGTATCCGCGATCCCACCGCATGCCCATCAGCACCATTCCACTGCAGAGACAACAAGACCTCCGCAGCAGGCCCCTGCTGCTCAGTCAGTATCGACAGCTGATACGGAAACGCCCGCTTCACCAGCAGTCGACCAATCCGAGCACACTGCAGCACCGATGGGCCTGAAGTCTGTCGTCTCCGGATGGATCGATCCGGGACACATCCGGTCGACCTCAGCACAACTGCAGCCCGAACCCCGGACCACTACGGATCTGCAGCCACAGTCGCCAGCCCCCGTGATGCCAGCCCCCGTGATGCCAGCCCCGGACAAGGCTCCTCTGATCCTCGCGGCTGACGTTTCGGTACTTGCAAGACTCGTCCAGACGGTGCGAGAGTACCGCGCCGTCACGGCCGTATTCATCCTCGCACTTGTCGTCACAGCGGTCTGGCAGGACCTGCAACGACAGGCAGCGATCACGAAGTCGTCAGACACCGTCAACCTTGAGCAGATACTGCAGGAATTTGAAACGGCCGATCCGGCTGCAGCTCGAGATGCAGCGACGGATGATTCTGAGTTGCAGTGGTCATCCATGTCTCGACCACCAGAGCCACAGACAGCAGATCCTCGATCTGTCAACGGCACCTCCATCTCCTACTCAGCAGAATTCGAACTGCCCTCCCGGCAGGGCTCCTCAACAACTGCTGTCTATCCGGACGAACTCCCGGCAACTCCAACGCCACAACCACAGCATTCTTCAGGATCAGCGAGGCTCACGGGAGCCATCGGTGGCTCACAGCTGTAGCCCGTTATCCGACCTCATTGCAGATCAGCTGATCTGCGACATCCAACAGGTGCAAGGATTTCTGCCATGTACGAAGCCTACTGGAATCTGAAGTCACAACCGTTCTCACGGAATCCCGGCGAGAGTTTTTTCTTCCCGGGTCGCAGCGCAGAATCAACGCTGCAGCGGATGACCTGGGCACTGGAAAACCTCAGCGGCCCCGTACTGATCCCAGGCCCGTCCGGCGCCGGAAAAACAACTCTCGTACGTCGCTTCGCGACTGAATTCAGTGAATACAGCCCCTTCGTTCAGATGCTGTTTCCTGTTCTCTCGGCCGATGAAATGCTGCGTATGATTCTGCGCGAGCTCAGCGGACAGGAATCGCTGCCCGAACTCGGTCGCGATGGTACGCTTGTCAGTATTCGCTCCGCTCTGCGCCAGCTTTCGGAAGCTGGCACAACGCTGCTGTTCTTTGACGATGCTCACCTGTTGTCTGATGAAATCATCGTGCAGGTTCTGCATCCCCTGCTTTGTCTCGAAGAAGCGGATTCAGCAATCCAGCTGAAGATCATTCTGGCTGGTCAGCCACATCTTGCCGAGCGTATTCAGCGTTTCTCCGCTGTCAGTGAACGCGTCGCCGTGTGCTCACCCCTGGAATTGCTCAGCCTGTCAGAAACGGCCGACTTTGTGACACTCAGCCTCGCTGCGGTCGGTTGTGAAACACCGATCTTTTCAACCGATTCTCTTACCCGCCTGCACCGTCTGACAGATGGAAATCCCCGCAGAATTGCGCGACTCTGCGAGATGGCACTGCTGGTTGGATTTGCAGAAGAACAGCAGCAGATTGATGTGGCCGTGATTGACGCGGTGGCAGGCGAGGTACTGCGTGCTGCTGCCTGACAGGCCCCGGGCCCGGACAAGGCGTCACGTTCAGTCCCATCTGAAGATGCGGATTGCCAACACGAATGTAACCACGGTCCAGGTGCCCATGATCAGCAACTGCGGCACGACGTCGGTCAGGCTCGCAGCTTCCTGCATTACCAGCCGCAGCGCTGAAATCACCGGGGTCAGCGGCAGGATCCGGATCAATGGCTGAACAAGGTCCGGAAAACGCTCGGCAGAAAAGAAGATTCCGGAGCCCACCCACATTGGAACCATGATCAGATTCATCAGACCTGCCGCCGACTCAATCGTCTTCGCCCGACTGGCAATCACCAGCCCGATACAGGCCAGCTCCAGAGCACCCAGCGAAACGATCACACCGACGGCTGCATAACCTCCGTGGCTGACCACTCCAAACAGAAGTCGAGACAGGATCAGAATCACGAAGATCTCCGGGATCATGAAGACGAGCCTGCTTCCCATCATTGCCCCGATGAAGTGGTGCTTCTTCATTGGAGTTCCCAGCATGCGTCGGAGCACGCGACGAATCCTCATGTCGACAATGGCATAACCCACTCCCCAGACTCCGCCACCCATAAGACCGACACCAATCAGTCCAGGCACCAGAAAATCAATGTACCTGCCACCCGGTTCGGTCGCTGTCAGATCTTCCGTGGGAAGCGGATCCTGCCGTCCTGCCTGCCGCTGCAGCACATCGTTGACAGCGTTTCTGGCACCACGGCCACCCGGTCGAGTTGAATCAAAATGAAATGTGGTGCCATCCGTCTCATGCGACTGCACCACCACATCGACTCTTCCTGACCGCATTGCTTTCTGACAGGCTGCAGCGTCTGCTCGCATGACCTGAAAGCCACCCTGCTGTTCCAGCGCGTCAGCTACCTTGTCGCCCGCTGCACCGACAACCACAGCAACGCTCACTGCCGGCTCATCTCCACTGCGGAACGCCAGTCCCAGTGCAACCATCATCACCAGGGGAAAGACATACGACCAGAAGACGGCCTCGGGCGTCCGCACAAACTCACGGAATCGAGCAAGGAACAGCTGCACAAAGGGATGCATCTGAAAGCCTGGGTTCATGATTCACCTCCCGCATCTTCCGCATCCAGCGAACGCCCGGCGTGGTGGACAAAAACGTCTTCAAGTGTTGCCTGCCGAGTGAGCAGGGATGTCAGCTTCAGACTTCGCTCTGAGATTTCTGACAGCAGAGCAGGGACGGCAACATGAATCTCTGAGACTGACAGACTGCGACTTCCGGATTCAGTCCGAGCCGAGATGACCCCCGGCAGCCCGGTCCCAAAATCTTCCGGTGGCTGATCCCGTCCCTCAACCTCGAACATCACAACGTGTTCTGCACCCAGCTGTCGGATCAGATTCTTCGGGGAGTCCTCTGCCAGAATCTGCCCATGATCAAAAATGGCCACTCGATCGCACAGCCGTTCAGCCTCATCCATGTAGTGCGTTGTCAGCAGCACTGTTTTTCCGGACTCACGAAAGTCTGAGATGATCTTCCAGATTTCACGGCGAGACTGCGGATCCAGACCTGTCGTCGGTTCATCCAGAAACAACAACTGGGGGTTGCCAACAAGCGCCGTCGCAAGTGCCACGCGCTGTTTCTGCCCGCCCGATAAGGTGCGAATCCGGGCATGTTGCTTCTCCTGCAGCGAGACCATTTCAATGGCCTGCTGAGGATCCAGCCCCGACTCATAAAAACTGCGGAACAATGTGAGTGTCTCGAAGACTGTCAGCTTCTCAGAGAGGCGAGTCTCCTGCAGAGAGATTCCGATCTGCTGCCGGATCTGCTCCGCCTCTGACGTCCACGACTTCCCCAGAACAAGTGCCTCACCGCTGGTTGCCTCGACAAGTCCTTCGCAGATCTCAATCGTGGTTGTCTTTCCGGCCCCATTTGGCCCCAGCACACCAAAACAGCTGCCCCGCTCCACGCACAGATCGATGCCACGTACCGCTTCGACCGGAGGATTCCCGGGCCACACCCGGGTCAGCCTGCGACATTCAATCGCATATGTCATACCTGTCTCCCAGTACCTCGATCCGGCGGAGCAGTTACCTGCAGCAGAGCATTCCACGCACATATCCCGCCAGCCGGATCAGACTCTGCCAGATTGTGTCTCTGACCGTGAGGAATTCAACGAGCCGAACCGGGATCAGTGGTTGTTTTCTCGCTTTCCCGCTTTCCCGCCGCATTCTTCTGATTCGGATGAACGATGTCGCTCGGGAATCCGGTTAACTGGGAAGAATTCGGGGTTGAGCTGACTCACTGGTGCGACAGAATGCAGCAGTGAACAATCAGCATTGAATCTCAGACACGCACGAATTCAGACAGGAAATCAACCGATGAGCGGTCATCGCTGGATCACAGTCGCAGCCCTTTCCGGATTGTCGGCAGTAATGCTGGGTGCATTCGGCGCACATTGGCTCAACGACACCGGATTCCTCGAACTGAAATACGCAGACGCAGATAACAAGGTCATCGCTGGAATGACTGTTCCCGCCAGCTACGCCAGCCTGCGGAACTTCGAAACGGCCGTGCAGTACCAGCTCACTCACTCAGCTGCCCTGCTGGTCTGCGGATTGCTGCTGTCCATTACGCCGCTGCGAATGCTCAATTCCGCAGCCTGGTGCTTTTTTCTGGGGATCACGATTTTTTCAGGGTCCCTGTATCTGCTTGTCATTGCCGGACCACGCTGGGGAGGAATTCCGTGGGGTGCTGTGGTCCCCATTGGCGGCACACTGATGATTGTCGGCTGGAGTCTGCTGGCGATCTCTGCGTGGAAACTGCATGCCCGCCGATCGGCATCTGTGGAATAGCATTCAGGGGGAATAGCATTCAGAGCCAGCATTTCGGCGATCACTTCTGCCGCTGGAATGCTGAATTCACCGTGGACCGCCTGCAGCATCCCCCCTGCAGAACAACTGCGTCCGCACTGGCTTTGGCAGGTAAAGTGGATGCGCGGGCTGTCCACCATTGTTTCGGCGAAAACAATACAGATCCCGATTGAGCAGCTGCATGATTCCTGTTGCATGGTCCACAGGACAGTGGTTGCCCCACGCAGCGACCAGCATGCTGCAACGCTGCGATTCACGCAGCAATGCACGTCGATTTCCAGGCCCGGACGGATCGGCGGCGATGAACAGCCGTCGCGGATCGGGTGATCGCAGAGCAAAAACATTCAGCATCACCAGCCCGCCAAACCCCAGCTCCGCAGCTATGGAAATACACCGACGAATCGTCGGATCATCGGTATGTCCATCCGCTGTCGAGGGATTGAGCCCGATGATCCCCAGCCATCTCCCGTCACACCACCTGCGTCGCAACGAATAACGATAACGACCACATCGGGAAAATGTCGCCCAGCGGCGGATGTTCTGCTTCTGTATCACTTCCGCTCCAGCTCAATCAGACCGATTCCGTCTCAGCTCTGGTTTTCATCATGCAATACCCGCCTGACGCCGACAGACCATTCCGAACCTTCGCAACAGATCGCAGGCGGATTCGGAATTCTCCCGAGTGAGTTTCCAATGTTTCAGGGAACATGTAAACTTTCGCCCGGACTGATGTTTCGTCGACTCGTTGCGACCCATTCGCTGTCTGCGGACGTCCAGTGCTGAGCCTCAGCACAATCTGGCAGTCCCGGCAAACAATGCTGGAATTATTCTGCCTGCTCTGTTGAGTCAGGCTCTGTTCCGGATCGACAAGAATCAGATCACAGCACAGATTTGCTGCTCGTAATCCGATATTCGAGGTTCCGGTATCCGTTTTCAACAGTCGGTGCATTGGAAGCAATGACGGACCCCGCCACAAACAACAGCTCCTCAGCACAGGACTCGACGCAACAACCGGCTGCTCAGCAATCGGACGAAGGCCTGACATTCAGGAAAAGCCAGCGGACCGCTACGCTCACGGGTTTTCGCATCCATTCCATTGGATCCTGTGTCCCTGAACATGTCGTTTCCAATGCAGAACTTGAAGAACGCTACGGTTTCGAACCAGGCTGGATCCAGCGACGTACCGGAATTGCGGAACGGCGTTTTGCTCCTGCTGATCAGGCAACCAGCGATCTGGCCTGTGTTGCTGCCCGCCGTGCTATGGCGGCAGGAAATGTCTCCGCTGAGGAAGTGGATCTGCTGGTCGTGGGGACTTTCACACCCGACTATACCTGCCCTTCGACTGCCTGCCTGATACAGAACAGACTCGGCCTTGATGCTCCTGCAATGGACCTGCAGGCAGCCTGCTCCGGTTTCATGTATGCTCTGGCGACGGCAGCACAGTTCATTGTCACCGGTAATGCTGCCACTGCACTTGTCATCGGAGCTGACGTCAACAGTCGCATTGTCAGGCCGGACGATCAGCGCACGGCGCCGCTCTTTGGTGACGGCGCAGGAGCTGTCATTCTGCGTGCTGGAAATGCAGATCAGGGTCTTCTGAAATATCAGCTGGGTGCTGATGGTGCCGGCGGTTGCCTGCTTGATCGCCCTTCTGGCGGTACGGCACGCCCACTGACTGCAGCTGACATCAACGCCGGTGAACACTTTCTCAGAATGGATGGACGCAGCGTCTTCAAGTGGGCCATTCAGGCGGTCACTGATTCCATCAGTACGGTGCTGGAACAGGCTGACTGTGCAACTGATGACGTCTCACTGTTCGTACTTCATCAGGCGAACCTGCGTATCATCGACCACGCCATGAAAGTGCTGGAAATCCCGTCAGATCGCGTCATGAACAATTTGCAACGGGTCGGCAACACATCGGCAGCGTCGATCCCGCTTGTGCTCGATGAAGCTGTTCAGCAGGGCCGGATCAGACCCGGAGATAAAGTGCTGATGTGTGGATTTGGTGCCGGACTGACATGGGGCACCGGCCTCTTCCGCTGGTAGCCATCCGCAGAAATTCCAGTCTGCTGGCGATTGCTGAGCAGTACGCTGCTGACTTCAGCCGAGCGATCCAGCCACTTCACGCTGATGCGTGCAGAAGCATTCTGCAGGCGAGCATCACTGGAGCCAGCATCACTGGAACTCGAATTGTTGTACTGCAGTAATCAGCAGAGCCAGTTCGCCTTCATGAGAACGACCGCATCCGTCCTGTCTCAACAGGGATGCTCTGATGTTCATCACCACCTGTTCGGTTGTGACAGAACCACCCTAATTCCACTCTGGATTGGCCGGGTGGTCGTCAAGAATTCGAAAGCGTCGCTGAATCCGCCGAAAGCAAACGCTCCAGATCCCATACGGGTCCTGATCAAGGACTAATTCTCCATCAGCCTGTTCAACGTGCCAGTCGCCGCGCTCCAGTTCTGCCTCAAGCTGCTGTTCTCCCCAGCCCGCATAGCCACTGAGCAGGCGGAAGGCCGGGCATTCCTGCGATTGCTGTGCCGGGGTACTCCGCACTACGGATTCGAACGAGACTTCGCTGCCCGCGAGGAGAATCCCCGGAGCTACTTCACGATCAGAACGAGCAAGCGCCAGGCAATTGTGCAGAATGAACAACGACTTTGGTTCCACTGGTCCACCGACAAACACGGGGGCGTCCGCGTCGTTTACGGGACCTTCGTCTCCAAGCGCCTTCCCGATTGTCAGCGCTGATGGGCGATTGATCACAAGTCCCATCGCGCCTTCCGAAGAATGCTCCAGTAAAAGCACAACTGTACGATGGAAATTGGGATCTCGCAGATGCGGCGCTGCAACCAGAAACTGCCCCTGCAGTGAATGAAATTGCTCGTCGTCCATGATCTTTCTCCGCAGTGCTCCCGTGAATGATGCTTCTGGTGGAAGTTTATCCCGTTGACATTCGGAAGAGTAGCCCCCTGAGTCATTGTTCCTGCAACGTAATCCACAGAACAAACTCGGTGCATGGTGATCAGGCAGGCAGCAGAACGGCCAGTTCGACCAAAGTTTCAGTTTCTCTCCCACGGAATTGTCACGGCATCTGGTCCGTAGTATGGGAACGGGCAGGAGTCACGTTTATGATCCACTCGTGGTGGATCGGGCTGACAACTTTCATTCCTGAGTGTCAGTCGGCCACTGTCCCGCCGATCGGTTCATGGCGTTAATCCCGGCATCCAGTCTTCGGAGCGTTCAATCGTGCGCGTCGCTCTGTTCATTCCCTGCTATGTTGACCAGTTTTATCCGGCAGTGGGATTGGCCACTGTCAAGGTTCTGGAATCGTGCGGCATCCATGTGGACTTTCCGAAAGGTCAGACGTGCTGCGGCCAGCCCATGGCAAACAGCGGTTGCATGGATGAGGCGAGGCCGCTGGCAAACCACTTTGTCAGCACATTTGCCGACTACGATTATGTGGTTTCCCCTTCGGGAAGCTGCGTTTCCATGGTTCGCAACCACTACGATCACCTCGTCGATAAGAACGATTCGACAGCAGCCGAAGTCCGCGGCCAAACACTCGAGCTCAGCGAATTCCTTGTCAACGTACTCGGGTGCTCATTCTCCGGCAGCTTTCCCTTCCGAACAGGAATTCATCAAAGCTGTCATGGACTGCGGGAACTGCGACTGGCAGGTTGCTCAGAGGTAATGACCTGCCGCGACAGTCTGCTTCAGAACCTGCTCGGCGGGCTTGATGGAATTCAGTTTTCGCAGCTGCAGCGACCGGACGAGTGCTGTGGGTTTGGCGGAACATTTGCTGTCAGTGAGGCGGCTGTGTCAGCGATGATGGGTCAGGATCGAATTGAGGACCACCTGCAGGCCGGAACACAGGTGCTTACAGCGGGAGATATGTCCTGCCTGATGCACCTTGACGGTATCATTCGCAGGCGCAGGCTGCCCATTCGCGTGATGCATTTCGCAGAGATTCTCGCCGAGGCGCTGCGGAAAACTGACCTTCAGACTCCGGCGTCCGTACAGCAGGGTGGTAATTGATCATGGGACATCCAGCGCTTGCTGAAGAGTTCACGGCCAATACAGAACGTGCTCACTGGCACGACCGAGCGCTCTGGTTTGTGCGTCAGAAACGCGATCGCATGGCTGCCAGCGTTCCCGAATGGGAGGAACTGCGTGCGACAGCCTCTGCGATCAAACAGCACACTCAGTCGCTGCTGGCAGACTACCTGGAGGAGTTCGAAAGGAACGCGACCGCACATGGGGCTGTCGTGCACTGGGCGGCGGATGCTGAAGAGCACAACCGGATTGTCCTTTCAATTCTGCAGCAGCATCAGGTGCAGAACCTCGTCAAAAGCAAGTCCATGCTCACCGAGGAGTGTCATCTTAATCCCTGGCTGGAGCAGCACGGGATTCACGTTGTCGATACTGATCTTGGTGAACGCATTGTGCAGTTACGTGAGGAGCCTCCCAGCCACATTGTTCTTCCGGCGATCCACATTCGCAAGGAGGAAGTCGGCGAGTGCTTTCACGAACATCTTGGGACTGAAGCAGGTGCATCCGATCCGGAATATCTGACGGAAGCTGCCAGACAGCATCTTCGTGAGTGCTTCTGCAATGCAGATGCCGGGCTTACCGGCGTTAACTTTGCCATCGCTGAAACCGGCGGAATTGTCATTTGCACGAACGAAGGCAATGCAGATCTGGGAGTCGGGGTGCCACGAGTGCACATCGCCTGCATGGGAATGGAAAAACTCATCCCCCGTGCCGAAGACCTGAGCGTTTTTCTGAGGCTGCTGGCTCGGTCCGCGACTGGGCAGCCGGTTACCACTTATTCGTCACACTTCCACGGGCCTCAACAGGGGGGCGAACTGCACATTGTCATCGTCGACAATGGCCGCAGCGAAATCCTGCAGTCGGAGTTCCGCCGCAGTCTTGACTGTATTCGCTGCGGGGCCTGCATGAATACCTGCCCCGTCTACCGCCGCAGCGGAGGACACAGTTACGAATCCACGGTACCGGGGCCCATCGGTTCCATTCTGACCCCGCTCAGAACTCCGGAAGAGCACAATACTCTGCCATTTGCCTGCAGCCTCTGCGGCTCCTGTTCTGATGTCTGCCCTGTGCGAATCCCGCTGCATCATCAGCTGTTCGCACTTCGGGAGCACCTGGATGCGAAGAACCTGCTTGAACGAGGCAAGAAGCTCCAGATGAAAGTCCTTTCTGCCGTCTTTTCAAGGCCGTGGCTGTACCGTCTTGCGGGACGGTTCGCCCGCAAGGCACTTCGCTGGACACCACGATTTATCACCTACAGCAGTCTCACACCTGCCGGACTGTGGGGAAAAGCTCGAGAACTTCCGGAAGCACCTCCGCAGTCATTTCGCGAACTCTACCGCAATCGGCAGCAGCAGGTTGACTCCGAACAGAACCATCCGGGCGACGTGTAAACCTGAATGCCGAACGCATTGGCCGCAGTACACATCTGCACCGGCGGCAGTGTCTGGCCACGATTCCGTTCCCATGCAGAATTCAATCATCTGAATTGATGACCACATCGGCAACAGCTGAACAATCTCTGCACAACACACAAACTTCAATAGACAGTGACAATGTCCACATCCACAACATCTGCATTGCTCCCCTGCTCTGCCGCTGCACTCCGGGAATACCTTGGCACTCCGGCAAACCTCCCGGAGATCAGTGACCCAGAAATCGAACTGGAGATCCTTGCGGCTCCGGATGTTGTTGCTGAAGGTGCAGAAATCACATTTCGCATCACTGCAATTGGCCTGAAGCAGAAAATGACACATCGCTATGAAAAAGTAACCGACACTGAAATCATTGAAGCATTGACAGACGGTGTGATGCCTTCGTGGAGGCACAGACAACTGATCGAAGCTGTTTCTGACAATGAGTGTCGACTCACTGACGAAATCACCTTTGATCCACCTGGCGGGATGATGAAATTCATCATGTCTGAAGAGCGCATCCTGGAAAACATCGACCAGGGAATGCGGTACCGCTACGACACACTCCTCGAACTCGCCGAGGCCGGCGAAATCACCTGATGGGGCCAATCACTCCCTGACAGCTCCCTGAGAGGACAGGCAGTTCCCTGAGAGGACAGGGAGAGGACAGGCACTGCATGTCCTTTTTCCAGAGCCGCTGGGACCCATTGCAGAAAGTGCAGAAAGTCAGAAAGGACAAAGTCAGAAAGGACAGGCGTTGCAGTGCCACCTAAGAAGTGCAGAATGGACAGGCACATTGCAGAAAGGACAGGACAGAGAAGGGACAGGCATTGTGGTGCGAGTGACAGGACCAGTCTGCATCATGAGCGGTTCGGCGTAAGGGCGGCATGGTCAGTGTACAGGCCGGAACATGGCCCTTGATCACATGACTGGATTGACCGGTTGCTGCGTTGGCTGCCCTTTGCCAGCGGGGCTTGGGCATATGGCCTGAGATGATCGTTCTGACATTTGAGGCGAAGGCTGTTCGCTTGCCTGGCTGACGCACGCTGCTTCCGACAAACTCAATCGCACTATGATCGTGAATCGCAGGAGGCCAGCGTTTTTACTTGAACAGCGTGGTTGTCAGTTGCGGATCAGAAGGGTGGGCCAGAGAAGTTTGCGACTTTTTTTCTTCCGGTCTGCTCTGCCAGACGCTGAAGTACTTCTCTGCTGGATGCTGTGACAACCCCGAAAAATCGATCATTGGCCTGAATCTTCTGTAGTCGTTCCTGCCAGTGATCAGCAGATGTGCCAAGTCGCTGCAGGATTCCGGCTGCATCTGGAGAAATTCGAGCTTTTCCCGGGCGATTGAGCCTGCTGCTCCAGTCCAGCAGTTCCAGGTAAGATCTGAGCGTGACGTTGGGGAGTATTCCCGCCCGATCTGCACCTTGTCCACGCCGGTCCTGCAGGGGGACAAGCCAGAACGCTTCATCGTTCAGATCAACGTTGTCCGGGGAATTTCCCGTGTGCGATCGGTTGGGACCTCCCGCCGATGCGGAGACCTGCTTCGCATGTTCGATTCTGGCTTTCAGGGATGTGTGTGGTGAATTCTCGGGTGTTGCAGATTTCCCGGCGGCGAAGACGTTCAGATCCACGTATGCCATGGTCGTGAGCAGAGCTTCCTCGTCAAGAATGGCAATGCTCTTGAATCGTGGGTCCCAGAATGCACCTCGGCAGTTTTCTTCGTGATTAGCCATCCGGGCGATTGGTTCCTTGAGACACTTCATGAACCATCCAAGGTCATTCAATCGCTGTCTTGTCCGGGCAATCCATCCGGTGTCTGCCAGTCTTTCCTGAACCCATTGTTTTGTCAGTGGCAGTGGTTTGCGATTTTTTCCTCGCGGAGGAAACAGGTCCGCCCAGCGTCGGACAACCTGCTCGTCAGTCCATGAAGCTGCCAACTGATCGTTGAGCCGCAGGACAAGATGCATGTGGTTGTCGAGGATGGCGTAACTGCAGACTTCGATGGCGAAGATTCTGGCAAGCTGTTGAAGTCGGTTTTCGATCCACTGCTTGCGGTGTTCATCTGCGTCTCCACAAAGGAACAGTCTGCGGACGCATCGGGAGATGCAGTGGTAGTAGGGTGTGACTCTGGAATCTACGAGTTGTCGCCGTGGCCGTGTCATGCTTACTGACCTCGTACGGAAGAGACGGAAGATGTCACGAGGGGAGTGCTGATGAGACAGTCGGGAAGGATTCCAACTGGAACGAGTGGACGAATTCAGCGGGCGGAGAATCTGACCGGGAGGCAGGCTCCGACGAAGCTTGTGCATCTCTGGTGCAGACCGGCATGCCGTTCAAAGGACGCCGGGGCGGTTTGTCTGGCGGACTGAACAGCCGTGAAAACTGCCCATGGAAACCGGGACAGATCCGTTGGCTTACGGGAAAGAAAGGACCGGAAAAAGAAGAAACGAGCCGACAGAAACACAAACAACTGGGCAAACACATACACAAACAATGCCTGTCCTTTCAAGGAGGGGGGGCGTGTGACACTCAGAAGTTGCGGGGCACTGAAGTGTTGGACTGGTTGTAGCAATATTAACCACCCTTACACAGGTAAAATATTGTCCTACTTGTGTGCTGATCGCCTGGAGCTTTCCCCGCAGCTGTTTTTCCGGTAGGGATGTACCGGGTACGACATTCCAAATGTGTCCTGGCGGCATTGCCCTGTCTGCGGGGCGTAGAACAGTCGGCTCGCTTCCATCGTCTCGGCAGCAGGTTTGCCATGCTCTCACGTTTGTTCACTTACACACTGTTCGGAATTGAGGCCCGTGCTGTCGAAGTGGAGGTTGATATCTCCCCCGGGGCTCTGCCAAAGACGATTCTTGTCGGCCTTGCGGAGGCAGCGGTGCGGGAAAGCGTGCATCGCATTGAGCGGGCCCTGGTGAACAGCGGCTACGGCCGCCCCAACGATCGAATCGTCATCAATCTCTCACCTGCGGATCTTCCCAAGGATGCAGCTTCTCTTGACCTGCCCATTGCCCTCGGTCTGCTCATTGCCGACGAACAGGTGGAAGCGGACAGTGAGTTGCGGCCGGCATTCGTCGGTGAACTGGCTCTGGATGGGACGCTGCGTCCGGTTCGTGGTGTGTTGTCGATGGCACTCGTGGCGCGGGACGCCGGCATCAGAGAGTTCGTGGTCCCATTCCAGAATGCCAACGAGGCAGCCGTCGTCGAAGGGCTGGACGTGATCCCGGTCGGCACGCTGGCAGAGGCGGTCGGGTTCCTGACTGGCGAACTGCCTGTCGATCCCTGTGTCTTCAGCTGGAGCAGCGCCCGACTGGACTATGGCGCGTACGACATTGATTACGTGGATGTCAAAGGTCAGGAAATGGCGAAACGCGCGGCACTCGTCGCCGCCGCCGGCTGCCATCACCTGCTCATGATCGGTTCACCTGGCACGGGGAAGACCCTGCTTTCTCAGCGAATCTGCACGATCCTCCCGGAGCTCGCTGCCGAGGAGAGCCTCGAAACGACCCGCATTTACAGCGCGGTCGCACAACTGGAACCTGGCCAGCCACTCATGCTGCGACGGCCATTCCGTTCGCCGCATCACACCATCAGTGAAGCCGGGCTCGTAGGCGGCGGCAGCACGCCCCAGCCCGGTGAACTCAGTCTGTCCCACAACGGCATCCTGTTTCTGGATGAACTTCCGGAGTTCAATCGTCGTACACTGGAGGTCATGCGGCAGCCTCTTGAGGACCAGACGGTGACGATCTCACGAGCAATGGGAAGTGTCACGTTCCCGGCAAACGTGATGCTGGTGGCAGCAATGAATCCATGTCCGTGCGGCTTTCGAGGCGACCCGCGGCGCAGCTGCCACTGCACGCCACAACAGATTGAACGCTATCTTGGAAAAATCAGTGGCCCGCTGCTGGATCGCATCGACATTCACATTGAAGTTCCTCCGGTTCCTTTTCGGGAGCTCTCAGACCGAACGGAAGGAACGTCCAGCCAGGAGATCCGAGAACGAGTCCTGATGGCTCGCGATCGCCAGCTGCAGCGGTTCGCCAATGACAACGTCCGCGTAAACGGAAAGATGAAACCGCCACAGATTCGTCGCCACTGTCAGCTGGAGGCGGATGCAGAAACACTGCTCCGGCAGGCAATGGAAGATCTTGGTCTTTCGGCTCGGGCACACGACAAGATCCTGCGCATCAGCCGCACCATTGCCGACCTCGCTGACAGCGAACAGATCGGGGTGACTCACCTGAGCGAAGCCATTAACTATCGCACACTCGACCGCAGCTACTGGCAGCAATGAGCACTTTCAGCCCCGGCCAGACATTCTGCCGGGGCTTCTGCAACGCAGCAGTGGCGCCGGACACCAGAACGGCTCGAGATCCGCCCGCATCAGTGCAGATCAATAACGGCGGTGCTGATAGCGTTCAGGTACTTTGGCATCGCAAACCGCGTACTATAGACTTTGCGATTCACGAAGTCGGTCCCGAGGTTGCTCGGGCAACACCCAATCACAGAACTGCAGATGGAAATCAGCAGTCAACAGGGGAATCAGGAGATGATGAAACTGCTGCGTGCTGCAGTATCGACAGTGCTGTTCCTGCTGCCTTCAGCCAACGCTGTGCTTGCCGAATCGGCAGAACTTGTCGATCTGGCGCCCCCGAATATTGTGGTCTTCCTTGCCGACGATGCCGGCTGGGGCGACTACAGCTTTTCCGGAAACAAGAGCCACACGACTCCAAACATCGATTCCATCGCAACCAGCGGCGTCGCCATGGATCGTTTCTTTGTCTGCCCAGTCTGCGCACCAACTCGCGCGGAATTCCTGACAGGCCGTTACCACCCGCGCGGCGGAGTCTGGGGGGTATCGACCGGTCAGGAACGCCTTGATCCGGATGAACGAACGGTTGCCGACTGCTTCCGCGCAGCGGGCTACGCCACGGGTGCCTTCGGCAAATGGCATAATGGCAGTCAGTGGCCCTATCATCCGATGGCACGTGGCTTTGACGAATACTTCGGGCACACAGCCGGCCACTGGGGCGAGTATTTTGATCCTCCACTTGAGCACAACGGAAAGATGATTCGCACCAAAGGGTTCATCACCGATGTGTGCACTGACAAGGCGCTGCAGTTCATCGAGCGTAACCACAAGCAACCGTTCTTCTGCTACATCCCGTTTTCCACGCCGCATTCGCCATGGGCGGTACCGGACGAATACTGGCAGCAGTACCGCGAACGCGAAATTGCTCAGGAGGGAAGTCAGCCAAAGAATGAGATTACGGAGCAGACGCGATGTGCTCTGGCAATGGTACGACAACAGGATGCCTGCGTTGGTCGAGTACTCCGCACACTGGAGAAGCACAATCTGCGCGATAACACGATCATCGTCTACTTCTCGGACAATGGCCCCAATTCATGGCGCTGGAACGACGGCATGAAGGGACGCAAGGGCAGCACTGATGAGGGTGGTATTCGCAGCGTCTGCTACGTCAGCTGGCCGAAAGCGATTCCTGCCGGCAGAACACTTCCGCAGATCAGTGGGGCCATCGATCTGCTCCCGACACTCACGGCACTGGCCGGCATCAATCGAGTGGGTGACCGACCACTTGACGGCCATGATCTGTCTGCTCTGCTCAGGAATGAACGCAGCGAAATCAGCGAGCGAGTGATCATGTCGACGTGGGGTGGGCGAATCTCGGCACGCACACAGCGATACCGTCTTGATAACATGGGCGATCTGTTTGATATGCAGGAGGACCCTAGCCAGACTACGCCGGTGAATGATCAGCATCCGGAGATCGCTGCGGATCTGCAGCGGCAGGTTGCTGACTGGAGAGACAACGTGCTGTCCATCACTACAAAGGCCTATTCCGGGGTTGAACGTCGCGGTGTGGATCCTCGACCGCTCACAGTCGGATATCCGGAATTTCCCATCACGATGCTGCCTGCACGAGACGGCACACCCTCGGGGGGCGTTGAACGCAGCTCCTCAGCGCCGAATTGTTCCTACTTCGTGAACTGGACGACAACGGAGGGGCGAATGACATGGCATGTTGATGTGCATACGACGGGTGAGTACCAGGTGACCGTGGATTACACATGTCCGGAAGGAGATGCCGGTGCCACCGTGGAACTTTCCGGTGGCCGCGGTGCTCGACTGACGGCATTGACCGGCCCGGCCTGGGATCCCCCACTGTATGACAACCAGGACACACTTCCGCGGCCCGGCGCGGAATCACAGATGAAACCGTTTCGAAGTCTGAATCTGGGGCGGATTTCCCTGACAAGCGGAGAGCAGGATCTGGTGCTGCGGGCACTGAAGATACCCGGCAGGTCGGTCATGGATGTGAGGCGGCTGACTCTGACGCTGATCACCCAATGAAAGACATGCAACTGAGTCGTCACGGGGCTGAAGCGCGGCTGAGAGCAATGCGTCTGCTCCCGATTGTGATCATGCTCACCTGTTGCA
>JALQUR010000110.1 GCA_023260695.1 Planctomycetaceae bacterium | reverse complement strand
GGGCCGTCTGAGTCAACAGCGAATCAGGCTCCGCATCCACAAACGCCTGCAGCCTGCGATCAACTGTCACATCACCAGCAACTTCGTCCGGCCCCAGAAAGCCCATGCGGCGATCCAGTTCCGCATTTGCTGCCCCCTGACTGAACTGACTCAGATACCACTCCCGCAGGCGCGTTGGTCGAAACTCGGGCGTTGTGCGCTCATAGGTAGCCAGATAGAACGGCTCCGCCTGCTCAAATCGTCCGGTCAGATCATACAACTTCCAAAGCAGATACCAGGCGTCAACCTGGCTGTCATCCAGCGATAAGGATTTCCGCAGCGTGCGCTCCGCCGCATCCGGACGATTCAGCACAAGCAGGAGCAGACGTCCCTCGCGCATCCGCACCTCCGCTGCCATTGGATCAGTATCGCTGATCTGCCGCAGTCCCGTCAGACAAAACTCCGCCGCCTCGGCCCCACTACGATTCCTGCCCCCCATCACCGCTTCCGACCACAGCAGAATACTCTGAGTATCTTCCGGGTGAATCTGCCGACAGACAGCAAACTGCTCCTCCGCCAGTTCCTCGCGACGCTGCTTCAGATACTCCTGCCCCAGCTGAAAAGCTGCGTCGAACCGCGATTCCTGCCACCAGAGAAAGCACGGATATGCTGAGACCAGCACGAGCAGCAGTGCCAGCTTGCGGATGTTCTTCGTTCGAGCAATCGTCTGATTCACAGAGGCACCTCCCACATGCCTCCATCCGGCTGCAGAATCACTGTGCCATCAACCGGGCAACCTGCGTAACTTCGCGTCCCGCCGCCCGGCCAGTCCACCTCCACTCGCTCAACACTCTGCGGATGAAAAATCATTCGCCTGTCATTGGTGCAAAGATAACTGCCGGCACCCGTCTGACTCTGCTCCAGAATCGTCTCGCCGCTGATCACCCGCACGCGCGCCCCCACAGCCGGACATCTGTCGTCAGCCAGCAGCAGAATTGACAGAAATCCCTGCGGCCGAACCGTGTCATTGCGAAGGATGGAAATCGGTCGGTCGATGTGACTTACCGTCAGATCCACATCCCCGTCGTTGTCAAAATCACCGCTGGCCGTGCCACGACCAATCCACGAATCCAGAAAGTAGGCACCCGCACCTGCTGACACGTCCCGAAATCGCCCCCTGTCATTCTGCAGCAGCTGCGGACTCATTGTCCATGGATCAACCTGCGGGCCCAGAACATGACCGTTCGCCACGAACACGTCGCTGTACCCGTCCGCATTGTAATCAAAGGCTACTGTGCCGAATCCAAGCAGCGGCAGACTTGTCGCCGCCACTCCAGAACGCAAACTATCATCCTCGAACAACAGCCCACCCAGATTCCGATACAACGTGTTCTTCATCTGATAATAATGCGTGAGGTACAGGTCCAGCAGACCGTCGTGATCAAAATCTGCAGTCGCAATTCCCATGCTCGCTTCGTTCATCCCGTCCGCTGCCACCGCAACTCCGGAAACGCGAGCGATCTCGCGCCACGCTGCTGTTGGCCCCGCAGTCCCGCTCCGAGTAAACATCAGGTTGGCCTGCATGTCGTTCGCCACGTAGATCTCCGGCAACAGATCCCCGTCCAGATCTGCCGCACTGATCGCCAGACCACTCGCTGCCTGCACCTCAAACCCCAGCTCCGCCGACGCCGCCTGAAAAGATCCGTCACCGCTGTTGATCCAGATCGTATCCGCCAGAGACTCGTACTGCCCCGGCCCGCAGTAGCCCATCCGGTCGCCATACGTGCACACCTGATTGTTGTCGAGCGTCACATCCATGTAGTTCACGTTGTACAGATCGGGCAGGCCATCTCCGTTGAGATCCAGGCAGAGGCCACTGGTACTCCAGGCGGGATCATCCATGCCCCAGGACTGCGTGACCTGCTCAAACGTCCCGTCCCCCAGATTCAGATACAACTGATTGCTGCCGTAATTCGCCACACACACATCCGCGAAGCCGTCCACATTCCAGTCGCCAATCGTCACGCCCTGACCGTATCCCGGATCAGCAACCGCAGCTGTAACAGCGATCTCCGCAAAACGCGTCCCCCGCAGATTCCGAAACATTCCATTCACCTGCCCCGACTCTGCACCGGTCAGTGAACAACCATTTGCGAAATACAGGTCCTGCCAGCCATCCCCGTCAACATCCAGCCAGCCAATTCCTCCACCCATCACCTCCGGAAGAAAAAACCGACCCGGAACACGATCTGCAAACCACTCGAAGTCCACTCCCAGAATCGGAGCTGCATCAACAAAGACAGGCGGCGCACCCAACGGCTCCGTGCCGCCCGCAGTAGCCGCTGGCACAAGACTGATTGGTACCACCGGATCGGAACCAGCGGTCGACTTCCCGGATGACTGAGGTGCTGACGCCTCGGCCGCCGTCTGCTCATCCGACGAACAACCACAAGCCAGCAGCAACAGCACCGCAATCAATCCCCTACAACCTTCCGGTGCCGACACGGATTCATCCCCACAGAACCGCAGACAAAAAAAAACGGGCCGAAGTGCATACCAGTACACTCCGACCCGTTGTCCAGTTCAGAACAATCAGAATTCGCCAATCACCTGACCGTCGTTTCGAGCACCAATGGACACCCAGAGGTTGTGATCAATGTTCTCGCTGACGAATTTCACAGAACCATCAGCAAGACAGATCTGAACACCACCTGTGTGCCAGCTGGATGCTGAAAACATGTTGGACCCGTACCAGTCACCTTCGTTGGAGAAGCACGTAGTTTCATTCGGGTTCATGTTGTGACTGTACGTCGCACCCGCTCCGATAAATGACCACGCCCAGCCGGCACCACGCATCGCATGTCGCCCACCGCCGTTGTCAGCCGAAGCTGTCTGATTCAGACAGTTCTGACGCAGTTCCTGATGTGTGTTCCCGCCGACCCAGGTCTTGATCTGCTTCGATTTCTGCTTATAGGGCTCCGGAATGAACAGGTCCATTCCGAATTCGCCGTAGGCAGCGGTGTTGCTTGTTCCATCGGTGATATTGGCGAAACGGACAGGAGCGTTCGAATTGCCATTCTGACCAATGTAGGATGCAATCCCGTTGTGGCGGCCTTCCCAGCCACTGATCGGTGATCCGGTCGGCGACAGACGCTGTACACCGTTGTTGATCGCGTAGGTGAAGTTCCCGTCGGCACCACCCTGATTCACCGTGCTGTTCGAAGGACAGTTGAAGACGGGAAGACGACCACTCAACGCAGTGTTGTCTCCGCGATACCAGTGGTGGTATGGATTCTGGTCGTAGCGAATCTGACCAAATTCGTTGCTCCGCTCAAGCATCGGCAACATGAACACCTTATCAGAAAACGCGGCTACGATACTGTCCGTGAACGGGCCTGGACCTGGGTTCCAGCCGATACTCGGTGGGAACTGACCATGCACGTCATGGTAGTTGTGCATGGCAATGCCAATCTGCTTCAGATTGTTCTTGCACTGTGTACGCCGAGCAGCCTCACGCGCCTGCTGAACCGCCGGCAGAAGCAACGCGACCAGAATCGCGATGATGGCAATCACCACCAGCAATTCGATCAACGTAAACGCCCTGCGATGCCAAACGTTTACCTTCATCATACATCTCCTTACTGACACCAATTACTGACACCAAAAATCATAAGACCGTGAAACGACTGCAGGAAAATTCCTGAGAAATCCTACTTTGACTGCCCGAAGAACAACGGCGAGAAAGCCGTGCCTCATCCACTCGGAGCGCAGGAAAAATGAATATTGCGAAAAAAAACACTGAAAACTTCCAACGCATCATCCCTTCTCAGTATCGGAAACTCTAGGAACTCAACTGCTGTTGAGTCAAGATTTAGAGCAAAAAATGTACTGAACAAAGTTTCAACGTCGTGAGTCCCACACCAGCAGAGCCTCAATACGGTCAATCCCAACCGAATCGTTCAAGCCAGTTCTGTAAATACACGGTTCAGAGATTTCTCCTCTGCCGCCGTCATCCGAGCGGCGTTCTGTCATCTTCGCGCACGCGAGCGTCCAGCCGCTGCCTGAGCAAGCACCCTCGACTTCTCTGGATTCCCGCTTTCGGAGGATTTCGCGTAAGACGGAAATGCCGCGCAGAATGCTGGCAGGCAGGAGCATGCCCTGCAGTTGCGCGTGCACTTTGTCCACCGCGACGAAGTGCGTCGCGGCGGAGTGCGTCGCGGCGGCGGCACAGGCCGCCGATCCGGCGGGGCGGTTATCACCGCGGTCCGGAAAACTACTCAACAGCCGGAACAACTTCCTCGCCTGACGGTTCACCCGCTGCTGCACCCGCTGCATCATCCGCCGCTGGTGGACTTTCACCGCCGCCCGGGCCACCGCCGCCCGGCGGACCTGCTAACGGTGCCGGTGCAGTCAGTTCACCTTCCAGCTCCAATACAACCTCATTGGCCGCTGGATCTGACGTGACTGTGATCCGGAGCGGTGAGGTGCGATGCGTCAGATACTTGTCAGGAACCAGCGGTCGCGGCGGCATGCCAGGAGCCATACTGCTCACACTCACCAGATGTGTGCCTTTCGACACCTGCTTAATTCCGTCACTGGTGAGCTCAAATCGCCCCTCCGCATCCAGCGGGCCAATGGCAATGTCCAGCGGATTCCCCTTGAGCTGAGTCATCACGGCACCGGTCGTCACCGGCTGGCCATTGAACAGCACCTGCCCGCGAAACGGATACTTCGCCGGCGGTCCGGATACGCTCTCTACCCCGAGGTATCCAATTCCGCCCAACCCGACAACCAATAACAACAATGTCACCACTCGCCCAGGGCTGAATCCCGCGGGCACATCACCTGCAATCTCTGCAACCTGTCCGTCGTCACTCAATGTCACTTCTCCAGCATGTTCCAGTCAAAAAAAATCGCTGCGCATCCGCGCCCACCGGCAAACGCCAGCCCCACCTGCCACCGCGAAGGAAAATCCCGGCACAATTTCGCTCATCGCCTTATGGCAACCGCCCACTTTCTGCCGCGCACAGCCTGCTGTCTGCTGTTCACTCATCGCGGGAGCATTACCACTCGAGCGGCATTGGACGGGTCACCAGCCTGCACAATAGCGATGCGATTGCCACGCGACAATCCGCTCAACTCCTCCCGACTTCCGTCCGGCCAGCGGATACTCAGATCCACCAGCCCGTCCCCTGCCGGACACACTACGATCTGACTGTCAGAGGCCGAGGCATAACTGCCCCCCGCCGCCGCAAACCATGTCTCAGAACCACCATCACTGCTCGCAGTCACCGTCGCTCCCCGCGCATCGCGGTGGTCCCGAATTCCCACCAACTGCAGCTGCAACGCCATCGCCTGACGCTCATCTAGCATTTTGAACTCAACAATACCGTACTCGTCACAGTTCTCATCTAGTGTCTTAACCTGAATGCGAGACACAGGATCTACGATCTGATCAACACCGCCTGAACGCTCAGTCGTAGGCACGTTGTGGTCTGGTGGGAGGGGGCAGTGCAGCAGGCACCGCAGCCGGGGCGGCAGTCCACGGGCGGG